>JAFGFZ010000233.1 GCA_016930815.1 Pirellulales bacterium
AACAGAATGACCGCTGGCACGACGCAGCCGTTCATTGGCAGCGGGTGGCCGACATCCGATCTCTTGAACCAACAGGCCTCATTCAATTGGCAACCGCTCAAATCCATCTCCAACAGTGGCAAGATGCCCGTGCCACGCTCAAAAAACTTCAATCGCGGGATTGGCCAAGCCGTTTCGGGAATGTCGATGCCACCGTCGAGCAACTCCTCCGGCAAATTCCGGCAGCCGCTGACAAATGAGTTGTGGCACGGTCTCCTGACCGTGCCACAGACACCTCCGTTGTGGCCGGTCTCCCGACCGTGCCACAGACACCGATCAAAGACCATCGAGAATGGTCATGATGTTATATGTGAATGGCAATCAATTCCACGTGAGTGGTCCGGGATTCCCTGCGTACGGAGGATTGCCTACAAAAGGTCTCCTGAAGTTCCCTCAGGCCGATTCATCGGCCTTCACCGCCGCAGGCGGTACTAGGCCCGTGCTTGAGCACGGGTGAACGGATTGAAAAATGCAGCCTGTTTTATTTTCCTCCCCGCCCCCGACACGCCGCCGCCGGTGGCGTGTCGGGGGCGGGGGTTTGTTTCGAGTAGAGCCGCATAACACGCCGTAAACGGCGGGTCGAATACCGCCTGCGGCGGGGAAGGGTCGTGAACGGCCCTAACGCGGCCGAAGGCCGCAACCAAATCCGAAATTCCAGAAGATCTTGCAGCGTACCGGTGCGGGTCTTGGAAAGGCTGACTTAAGTCGCCCGCGCGGCCTCCAGAAAAAAGAGATCCTCTTCATCCACTAAATCATGGACTTTCCAGCCCACTTCCGAGAGCATCTGGTGCCATGTGCCGTCTGCTGGAAGGCGATCACCCCCAACCGCGCTACCCACGTCATGATGGAATGCGTTGATTTTTGTGCGGCTGGACAGGTGCATGACGAGGAATCGTCCAACCGGACGAAGAGATCGGGTGCTATTTCGGATCGCGGCAACTGGGTCTCGGAAATGTGGAAAACTGTGGAAACAGAGGACCACATCAAAACATGAGATGCCAATGTCGTCCCGGCAGATATCCCGGCAACGAAATTCGGCTGGTATTTTTTTTCGCCGAGCCTCATCAAGCATCTCCGCGGCAAAATCGATCGCGACCACCCTCCCCGGTGCGACCTGTTCGGCCAACCAACCGGTCAACTGCCCCGTCCCGCACCCGACTTCCAGTAAATCATTTCCCGATCGCAGTTGGAGTCGGTCCGCATGGCTTGCCACCTGGCATATTGTCATGTGCGGATCCTGGCCCGTCGTATCCCATCGATTGGCTAGCCCGTTGAAAAAAGCGATTCGAGGATCGTCCCCCACGGACGGCGTGGTTTTTTCGGGTAGCATCGGGCCGAATCCTCGCATATCATGAATGACGTATTACTTTTAATAAAACCATCATACCGACGGTGCATGGAATTTCGCAAGTGCCATGGCGCGCCAACTCCACGCAGAGAATCCAAGGCAGGCGAAGGCTACGGATCCAACCGGTTTCCGATTGATACCAGAATCATCGATGGATGCCAAAAAACACTTGCTGGAAAAACGAAAACAGGGTCTGACCCCATTATCTTTTCTGGTGCTGTTCGCGGTCGGGATGGGATGTTCGAAAATGGGGACTGGCTCGGTCCCTGCAAAGAGGGTGGGGGGGGCGAGGATTCATGCGGAGACCAGTTCGGCGGAACATCTTGTCGGCGTCTCCAATGCCTATCTGGCTGCTGCCATCCACGACCTCCTCGGCGACAGGATCGAGTTGGTAATTCTTGCAGAACCGGGAATGTGCCCAGGTCATTTTGATTTACGGCCGAGCCAGGTTCGGAAACTGCGGCGATGTGAAATCCTTGTCCGATTCGATTTTCAGTCCGCGCTCGATGCACGCCTGGCTCAAAACACCCCAGATGGCCCAACGATTATCGCCGTCGGTGTCCCTGGAGGCATGTGTGAACCGGCGAGTTACGAATCCGCATGCCGCCAGATCCATGACGCCCTGATCGCAGCGCGGTGGCTCGATATCCAAGAGGCCGAATCACAAATGACGGCAATTCACGAGCGGCTTGAAACACTCACCAGGCGCATCCAGGAACAGATTCACAACGCATCCCTGGAGGGTACCCCCGTCCTTTGCAGTGGCCATCAAGAGGCCTTCTGCCGTTTCCTTGGTTTGCATGTCGCGGCCACGTTTCCGGCGGCCGATGCGGCAACGCCCAGCCAGATCGATTGGGCCGTGAACCAGGGTGATGATGCAAACGTGCAATGGATCATTGCGAATCTTCCAGAAGGCCGCCAACTGGCGGATGCTTTGGCCCAACGGCTTCAAGCCGCGGTTGTCGTTTTTGAAAATTTTCCCGATGGGCATTATCAACATGCCTTTGATGCACTCGTCCAGCGCAATGTCCAACGACTCGTTGACGCGTCGAACCCATGACAACCGCAGCCATCGAATTTGAAAAAGTCAACGTTCTACGGGGCAAGCGAAGAATTCTCGCCATCGACGGGCTCTCAATCGCTCCGAGCGAGGTCTTGGCCGTTCTAGGTCCCAACGGCGCTGGGAAGAGTACCTTCCTCAAATGCTGTGTCGGCATGATCGGGCTTTCCAGTGGATCGGTCCGCGTCCTGGGCCGATCGGTCGGAGACTTGTCCATGGTCGGATTGACCCGTTTACGCCGCCGAGTCGCCTATCTGGCCCAGATCCTCGCGCATGGCAGCGAGATGCCATTAACGGTCCGCGAAGTCGTGGCGATTGGCCGAACCGGCAGAATTGGACTGTGCCGATTCTTCGGGAACTCCGACTGGCAAATGGTGGATCAATGGATTGAACGGCTCGGTTTGAAAAACTTGGCACGTCGACCCTATAACGTCCTATCTGGAGGAGAACAGCGTAAAACCCTGCTCGCGATGGCCATGGTCCAGCAACCAGATATATTGTTGCTCGACGAACCAACAGCCAACCTCGATGCCTACTGGCGCGAACAAATGGTGGCGGTCCTGGAGAATCTCCACGCCAGGGAAAACCTGACCATTGTTCTGGTCTGCCACAATTTAGAAACGATTCCCAAGAATACGGACCGTGTCTTGATTCTACGTGAGGGCCAGATACTGGCCCACGGCCGTCCGGAGGAAGTACTCCATCAAGATCGCATTGAATCTCTCTATGGCCAGGGCCTGGCTGTCCTCCGGCATCACGGCCGGTTTCTCCTCGCACCTCAAATCCAAGAGGAATGCCACTAGTGGATCTCCTTTTCTGGATGCCGGTGCTGTGCGCGGGATTGGTGGCGGGTGCGTCAACCGGCTTGCTAGGCGGTTATATCGTGGGGATGCGTATCCCGTTTCTTGGGATCTGCGTCGCCCATGCAGCCCTTGCCGGTGCCGTGTTCGGCGCCCTGGGGGGGCTCTCGGGGCCGCTCCTGCTCCTCCCCGCACTCGCGGCAGCCTCGATTTCAGCCATCTTCGTGGGCCTTCTGGATCCTCAGACAATCCGGATTGATATCAATGTCGTCCTCGGACTTCTGTTCTCCTTGATGATGGGACTGGCATTTCTTGGACTGGGACTGTTTAGCATCTATGGGATTTCCGACAACGAAGTTCGGAACCTGTTGTGGGGAAGCCTCGCATTTTGCCGCTGGTCTGATTTGTGGATCATGGCGGGAACCGCCGGCGTGGAATGCCTTTTTGTGGTCGTCTTCTACAAAGAGATGCGGGCGATCCTCTTCTCACGAACTCATGCCGCGGCGGCTGGCATTCATGTGACTTTCATCTGGACATTGTTCCTGCTGCTGGCGAGCCTGGTTTTGACAGTCAACTTTCAAACAGTCGGCGGCCTGATGATCTATAGTCTCCTCGCCAATCCCGCTGTGGCCGCATCACGATTGGTCCGCGGCTATGGACCGACCCTGCTCGTCTCCGCAATTCTCGGTGCGGCGAGCGGATTAGGAGGATTTCTCATCTCCGCCGCAACCGACCTGCCTACCGGAGCCATGATCGTTATTCTATCGTCCTTGCTGGTCGCTCTGGCAATCGCCGTGAAGGCATGGCTTGCCTGAAAACAGGGCTAACGATCCACGGTCGCCATCACGAGTTCGCCTTTGGCCACGCCTTTGATGCCTCGAAGTGACGACGCGATGTTTTCAAGAACGTCTGGTTTGCCACGGAGTGCGATGGCTTCCATGCAATGATCATGATCCAGATGAACGTGCAGCGTGGCCAGGACACAATGCACGTTTTCATGCTGCAATTGGATGAGTTTCCGTTGGACTTGGGTACGGTGGTGGTCATAGACAAGAGTGAGGATTCCACTCGCTTCACCAACCGCCGTTTTGCAGAATTGACGTGTCAGGGCTTCGTGCATCAACTGGCGCACGGCTTCACTGCGGGTGGCAAACTTGCCTTGCTGGACGAAGTGCTCAAATGCGTCCAGCAACTCTTTTTCCACGGAGATAGTGAACCGGACAATATCACTCATAAGTACAGGATACTCGATACCGTTTCAAAACACCACACGCGTCCAAGAACCTATCCGTAAATCCTGACTTCCCCTCGTCCTGCTTGCATAGGCCGAAGGCCTTTTTCGCCGTAGCCTGGGGTAGCACCCCTCGTTGTTTTACACAAATCAATCGAAGCCTCAGCCCCAACGGGGGCGACCTTATACACAAGCCCAGGGTGGAGAGACGGGAGGGTACCGACCGTCTCGTAACCCTGGGATAGGTAACGCAATATTCCATAAAACCCCAACGGG
>JAFGFZ010000029.1 GCA_016930815.1 Pirellulales bacterium
ATTTCTTCGTTTTCTCTGTTTCCTTATGTTTCCTTATATTCATTTTTTCGGCGATTGAGTTTTCTCCATGATGAAAAATGGACGGATACGATCGAAACATGGTGGCAAAGCGGGCCGGGATCCGGATTCAAAAACCGGCTTGAGAATCATTGGAGGTCTCTACCGTGGCCGCCGGCTGACTTATTTGCGGCGGGAATCAACCCGGCCGATGAAACACCGGGTTCGAGAAGCCGTTTTTAATCTTGTGGGTGGCGAATGCCTTGACCGGTATGTTCTGGACCTCTTTGCCGGTACCGGTGCCGTTGGCCTGGAAGCGATCAGCCGGGGCGCTATCGCCGCCACGCTCGTCGAACGCCACATCCCGACCGCTCGTATCATCCGTGAGAATATTGACCGTTTGGGGGTTGGTGACCAAGTCGAACTGCATGTCACCAGCGCGTTCCTATGGACCAAACGAGATCTACCAGTCTTCATGCAAGGCAATCCCCCCACTCGGGAACCGGTCTCTGGGGAATTCGCGAACACCGATTTCAATCGCGGATCGAGGCGACCGTGGATTGTCTTCATCTGTCCTCCGTATGAACTTTTTGTCACGGAAAAAAAGGCGATCCTCGATATGATCCAAGCGATCCTTCAGTCCGCGCCCTGCGGTAGTACGCTTGTTGTTGAGGCAGATGAAAGGTTCGATTTCGAAGCGGCACCCAGCTTCTGGGGGGACCGCCAATCAGAATCCTTCCAAGAAGCGGTATGGGATATTCGAAGCTACCCGCCAACCGTGGTTGGCGTGTTGCGTCATCCGATCCATCCCCAGCAATCCGGCTCCTAAAAAAACGGTTCGATCGATCCAGGACTACCATCGCCCCGTTGCTTGGCCGTCACATTTTATCTAATCGCCAAAGTCGATCCCTCGATCGCGGTCCACGGCATCATTCCTTTCTAGGAATCCCGTTAGTTTGGATGGATAACAAAAAACGGATTCTTCCTAGCGGGCCGGATCTACCGATTCATCCGATGAGGACTCGGGCTGCCCGCCGATCAGGGGCCTGCTGTCTCCATCTGCAAGCAAGGAGTCTATCGGAGATATACAGTGATGCATACGCGACATGATAATCCGCTATGGCCCTATGTGGGCATTTTATTTGGGCTGCTTATCTTCAGCTTGGTAGCACCGCGAGCCTGGCAGCGTGCCGAAAGAACAGATGCGGATTCTGAGATTCAGAGCCTCTCCGAAAATCCCTCACCTACGCCTCCCCTCCCCGCATGCGGGGCGAGGGGAGCCGGGTTTCGGATAGTCTCCAAGCCACTTGAGGAATCTGCGTCTCTCCAGCGAGTAACTCGTCGCAGCACGTTTAAAATCCCAGATGACTCATTTCCCAGCGCGTGCCAAGCCCGCAACCCAAAAGGACTTGCAAACATACACACGCCACGCGCGGATTTTATGGACGAAGGCTCTCAAACCCCGGTGCAGATGGCAGGACCGGCTATTCCCGAACTCCGTCTTCCAGAGGATTCGGTGACGAGGTTCGATGCGATCCCGGAGGCTATCCCAGACGATATTTCGGATGCAATCCTGGATCCTGAGGGAGATCAAAATATTCCCAGCGCGGAGGTCGCTGAGAACAGACGAGAACTTCCAGCCATTCCGAACAGTACATTCCAGGTCCAGTTGGCCCAGATCGTATTGCCCAAACTCGATGTTGGTTCGTTCTGCCGGCGGGCTGTCCAGAAGGGACATGAAACGATTCAAACGCTGTCGGCCACGGTCCTTACCATGACGCATGAACCGGCGTGGATACAGAATCACATACATCAGATTCAGTCCACCAGCAGTACAACGACGACGAATCGATTAGCCACGGACGAACCAGCCGCGGACGAACCGGCCGCGGACGAACCGGCCGCGGACGATCCGGCCACGGACGAACCGGATGATGCGTCGGAGTTCATCGCCACGGACTTGGCAGAGGGTGTCCTGGATACGAACCGGATGGATGACCAGCTGCAAGGGACCTATTCGAAGCCGGTCGCGGTTCCGGGGGCTCCAAACGAAGGGATGGATTTGAAGTCCGGTCTGTCCAACCAAGCATTGCCCCGTTCCACATCGCGACGGCTTCCATTGGAGAACCTGCGTGACCGTCTGGCCATGCGTTGGACACGACGCCTGATTCCACATTGGAACGATGTGGAATCGGCCGATCCTCCGGAAGAAATCAGGCCCGCACTTTCGGGCGCCATCTTGGTTCGACCCGAGGCTTTGATCGATGTTTTGGAGACATTGACCAACGATCCTCAACTAGAAACCTGGGCGCGGTCGACGGTTCAGCAACTTGAAATGGTTTCGAACACGGCGGTCGAGGATCCGGCGATTGCCGGGATGATTCAATCCATTGCCACATCGGCGGATGTGGGACATCGGCTGGCGGAGAGGGTAACTGCGGCCGAGTTGCATGCCAAGCTTCTCTGGGCGCACCATGCCCTGTTGCGACGCCTGGCGATCTATCGCGCGGTTCTTGCCATTCAGACGCAGAAGGTTCCTATGGAAGCGGAAACTGCGAGCCGGCGTCACCTGGCAGCCAGTCTTGCAGAAATCGAGTTCCTATCACGGAAATCGCCGAATGGCTCAGCTTGGCGGGAATATCTTCAACTGGATGCCCTCAAAAAGGCTGCGGATAGCAAAACGGCTTGGGATGATTCCGAGCGCATGGAGCTTGCTCGAGAGGTTGCCAGTGGCCTGGAGTCCAAGGATCTGACTCCGGCGCAGCGGGAGTTCGTGAACAGCCAGCCGATGCTCCGGCTTCGCGATGCGATTGAGCATTGGGTCGTTGGTTCGGTCGATATTCCCCGCCTTTTGAAACGGATTGAAGGCTATGAATCCACGGGTCTGCATGCCTTGGGAAATGCCATAGCGACCGATATCGATCGCCTTCATTGGTCGTCCGATCCTGGAAGTCGTCGGCTAGTGGAAGCGCTCCGGCAGCATTACCGCAATGGGAACCTCCGTTTGGCCATTTCGGGTAATTTGATGAATCGCTTGCTGCCCCAACCGTATCAGGTACTGGAACCGGTACGGGATGAGGTTGCCGGGGCATCGGTCGAGGGGAAGAGTCATACGGCTACCCAAGTGTCTGTGAGGCTTGTTCCAGATCCCCAATCGTTACGCGTGGCGCTGGAGGCCCGGGGGGTTGTTCATTCAGCCACGGCATCTTCGAGCGGGCCGGCCACTTTTCATTCAACAGGGCATACCCATTACCTGGCCAGGAAGCTTTTCATCCTATCCCAAGAAGGCATGACATCGCCTCCGGCTGTTGCGAATGCCATTGCCGAGAATCGACTCCGCGCCATGGATACGCGATTCGATGGTATTCCCATTGTCAATTTGTTTGCCCGATCCGTTGTTCTGAAGGAACATGATCGATCCCACGATCAGGCGATTTCGGAAATTGAAATGAAGGTAGCAAACAAGGCTCGGCATCAGCTTGATTTGCAGAGTACCGAGCGGCTCGCCCAAATGGAAGAACGATTGCGCGATAAGATTCTGGGCCCAATCGAATCGCTGGCACTGGACGCTCAGACTGTCGATCTCAAAACGACTGCGGATCGAGTGATTCTACGGATGCTTTTTGCTGGAGAGGATCAAATTGGGGCACATACCCCACGTCCTGCTGCTCCCGGCGATAGCGACTTGAGTCTGCAACTGCACGAGTCGACAATCAACAATGCATTGATGCAATTGAATCTGGAAGGCCGCGAGTTCAAGCTTCCGGAACTATACCGTGAAATTGGTGCCAGGCTTAATATTGAAAAAGTTGAAATTCCAGAGGATGCCCCCTTGAGCGCCCGTATTACGTTTGCCCGGCATGATGCGGTTCGATTGCGATGCGACGAGGGACGCATCCATCTCATTCTAGCAGTCGCCAAACTGAAACATAAAAAAACGGTATTTCTAAATTTCAAGGTCCATGCCTACTACCGGCCGCAACTTGATCGATTGCATCTTCAATTCGTCCGTGATGGGGTATTGGATATCGAAGGCGCCAAACTCCGGCCGAGTGACCACATCGCCTTGCAGGGAATTTTTGTCAAAGTTCTTACGGAAAACCGCTCCTATGTTGTCATCCCGCCGGAACGCAATGCGGACGAACGGCTCGCAGGACTCATGATCACGCAAATGGTGATCAATGATGGCTGGCTAGGATTTGCACTGGGGCCGGAACATCCCGACCGCGTGGCGTGGCGATCCCGGTAGCCCTTACGGCGGATCGTAGCCGCCTGGGTGAAATGGATGGCAACGGCAGATTCGCCGGATGCCGCGGAGGGTTCCGCAAAGAACCCCATATTTCTGGATGGATTGGATGAAATAGGTGCTGCAGCTCGGCTGGAACCGGCAGGTCGGCCCGAACCAAGGGCTGATCAGAATCTGGTAGCACCGCGCGCCGGCAATCAATATCCAACGCGGTAATCCGACGAGGGCAACCCATAGAAAATTCATCGGCTGGATTCCTCGATGCTGCTGTGAATGCGGTTTGCCAAGTGTACGAGCGAGTGGCGGAGGTCACCCAGCGAGGGTGGTTGGCTGCGGAGTGGAACCACGATCAGATCCAGGCCCAGTGGAACATCGGCGAACGACAGGCGAAAGGCTTCACGGAGATATCGTTTCCACCGGTTTCGGGCAATTGCATTCCCCACCCGACGCGAAACGGCCAATCCAAGCCTGCATTTGTCCTGGTGATTCAAGCACCCAAAGAGACGTACCCATTGATCGCGAACTGAATACCCGGTCGTGAAAACATGGTCGAATTCGTTCTTCTGACGGAGCCGAAGCCGTTTTGGAAACGATCTATTGGATGCCATGGATCGCCTATCCTTCCGACTGCCGGGTTTCTTCAATCCCGGTGTCGATCCGTGTTTCAGCCGTACTGATCGAATCGCCATCCGCGTTGCTTGAAAGTGAGGTTCGGGATCGATGGCCGGATGGTTCTCCGGTTCCTGCGGAACCACCGAAGGAGGTTGGACCTCGATGCCAACGGGCCCGCCTGCGAGCCCAGCGCCCGCCGAGGATAACAAATAATATCAAAAACAACCCCAGGAGCATCAGCGTGACTAAAGTAAAAAGGACGAAAGCACGCTCCCTGAGATCCAACAGTTGGATTGTAGGTTCGGTCTGCTCGGCGGCTACGAACGTGGTTTGAAAAGTCCCCCAGACGCCTGGGAAAAACATGAGATGCAGTCTCAAGATGGGGGGTGCGATGAATCGTTGCGGACGCGCTACCATCGGAGGTCCTTGCGCGGATTGAGAGGATACCTACTGGCCAGTTCCGCAATCCGTTTCCGATCTGCCTCGTCGATCCGGTCAGGTAAAACGATCTGCACTTCCGCGTAAAGATCGCCAGGTGGTTTGCCCGTGGGATGGATCCCATGCCCTTTGATTCGGAGTCTCTTCCCACTGGAAGTACCGGGTGGAATCTGGAGTGTGATTGTTCCCCTCGGTGTTGGCACATCAATCTTTGCACCGGCGATCGCTTCGGCGAGCGAGATAGGCACGGTCACTTCGAGTTGCTTTCCCCGTCGGCGAAAACAGGGATGATCACTGACATGAACCCGGATCAGGAGGTCACCGTTTCTACCGCGTGGCCCTGATTCTCCCTGGCCACGCAGGCGAATTTTTTTTCCATCCTCAATCCCGGCGGGAATTTTGACGGTAATCGTTTCCGTGCGTCCGTTGGGCCGTTGGACAGCAATCTGAGCCTGGCCTCCAAGGACAGCGGACGCGAATGGGACGCTTAAATCGTGTTCGATGTCGTCCCCTTTCAAGGGGTGCCTGCTGCTGCTGCTGCTGGCGCCTCCCGGCCGGCCACGTCCCGCGGCGGTAAAATTCCGAAAGAAGTCGGCAAAGCTGCCACCTCCCCCACCCGATTGCGTTTGTGCCTGGTTGAATAGATCCTCAAAATCGAAATGGAACGTCTGCCCCTCCCCGCCTGCCCCCTGCCATGGATGGGCTCGGTAGGGACCACCCGTCCCACCCAACGATTCAAAACCTGGGCCGTACTGGTCATACATCTCCCGTTTCTTGGGATCGTTCAGGACATCAAAGGCCGCCTGGACCTCCTGGAATTTTTTCTTGGCATTGGCGTCGTCCGGATGGAGGTCGGGATGATATTTTCTGGCGAGCTCGCGATACGCCTTGTGAATTTCTTCTGACGTCGCGGCCTTTTTAAGACCGAGGGTTGCGTAATAGTCCGTTCCCATAGCTGGGCGATGATATTCATGACAAGGTGAGGTTCCGATTTGTTGTTATTTTATCAAAAATGTCTACCAATGGTCTAGTTGGCTTAGTACCTATCCGAAAACCGGCTCCCCTTGCCCCGCTTGCGGGGGGTTGGCGATCAGGGGCAATGCCGTTGGGCATTTTTTCATCGGAAAATTTTGACTATCACGGGAAAGAATGAGCTCACGGAAACCGTGAAAACCCACAGATATAGGAATTCTTGGAATGAGATATCCTCCGGCTCGATCGATCTGTCTGATTCTGTTCGTTGGTGCGATTTTGACATCCAGCGATACTTGTCTGGCCGCGCACGGGGGCCAATTGACTCTCAAAGCGGTTGACTCCGAAACCCGGCAGCCGCTCGCAGTCCGGATCCATCTGCAGAATGCCCGGGGGCGAAGTATCAAGCCCCGGGCACGTGATGCCATCCATCATGGGGATCACTTGGTGATCGATGGGGAGACAACGTTGACACTCGGACGGGGACATTACCGGTTCGAGATGGAGGCGGGGCCGGAATACCGCGTCTGGACTGGCCAATTCGAGATCCAGGATCACGCGGAGGACGAGAAGACCATCGAAATGCACCGCTTTGCAGATCTGGCGAAAGAAGGCTGGTATGCCGGCGACCTGCATGTCGCGCGGAGCAACCAGCATATGGACCGGTTGATGCGGGCAGAGGGTTTGCACGTGGTGTCGCTCATTGCGATGCAGAACCTTTCCGGGAATTTCCGGAACGTGAATCCGTGGGAAGATCGGCCGGACGGGCCCGATCCCCAGCGCTGGTTCAACTCGGCAGCCCTCCTCGATCGGCGTGCCGCAGGTGGATTTCTTTTGTTTCAAGTCCAACCGCCGGAATTTCAAGGACGAGTTGGCATGGAAGGCCCCTGGCCCCTCAGGGAACTCAGGGCAACGCGCGGTGGTTCCAGGCATTTTGATATCGCCGATCCATTCTCGTGGGACCTGCCTTTATGGTTAGCCGATGTGGAACCCGACACATTCCAACTGATCTCGGACCATGCGTTGCGTAACCAGTCCACGCCTGCCACATCGGGCCGGCCCAGGGATCCGCTCCGTTACTCGGGGAGTACCGGCACGGGCCGTTGGGCCGAGGCCATTTACTATCATCTTTTGAATTGTGGGCTGCGTATTCCGCCATCCGCCGGCAGTGGATCGGGCAACACATCCAATCCAGTCGGGCAGAATCGCGTCTATGTCTATTGTGGAGAACTGGGGTCACGATCCTCAGCCGTTCCTCCATCGTCCGATGATACCGAGGCCGCATCCGGATACAATGTTTGGTGGGCCGCACTGCGTGCCGGGCGATCGTTTGTCACGAATGGTCCCCTTCTTCGCGCCAATGTCGAGGGCCAGCCGCCGGGGGCCGTCTTCACGATGGGACCGGGAAAATCACGGGAATTCCTCATTGGACTTGCGCTGGCGACGCGTGATAAGGTGGAGTATCTCCAGGTGATCAAGAATGGCGCCGTGGAACTTGAAGTCCGGCTGGACCAGTGGGCTCAAGCAGGCGGGCGCCTTCCACCGCTCCAATTCAATGCGAGTGGCTGGTTCCTGATCCGTGCGGTTACCAATAACAGGCAAGTCTATCAGTTTGCCTCAACCGCTCCGTATTACGTTGAATCCGCGGAGAACCCTCGCCGGATCAGCCGAAGCAGCGTTCAGTTCTTCCTGGAATGGCTCCAGATGAGCCCTATCAAACTGCACGAAGACCATGAAATTGAAAAAGTTCGGGCATTCTGGGGTGATCTACTCAATAGAGCAAATGCACCATGACCAACTTGTTCATTCTTTGATCGATTTAGAATAATCTATTTGAGGGTGTCCGGGAATTCGATACGCTGGAATTTGCGGTTTTCGGGAGGGCGAGGCTCCTCCCGAGCCGCATGCCGGTACTAGA
>JAFGFZ010000234.1 GCA_016930815.1 Pirellulales bacterium
AGGTGTCACAGGAGCATCGCTCGCCCTACCGTCATGAAAAAATACGATCCATTCCTTGCCATACCATGTGCCATTGCCATCATCTTGGGTACCTCTTCGCACCCGATCGCTGCCGAAGCCCCAAATACCGTCCCGATCCCCAATTTCTGCTTCCTGCAGATCTCCGATATCCATCTGGATCCGCACCCGGCTGGCGGGACGGCGCCGGGCCCGGAGGATCGTAGCATCGAGGAAATCGCCTGGTTCTGCGCCGAGGCATTCCAACCCCAGCGGCTCGAACCGTCCGGGATCGTCACTGGCGTACCGAGTTTCACGTTCGTCACGGGCGATTTAACGGAATACGGTGTCATCCATCAGACGTGGAAGGATTTCCAAGATCTCTTCGAACGTTTGGATATGCCGGTCTTCATAACGCCTGGCAACCATGACAATACCTGGACCGGGATGCAACATATCATGCGGGCACGCCATGGAGGCGATCATTATTCGTTCGACCGGTTCGGCTGCCACTTCATTGCATTCAATACGGCGACACCACAGGAACCCGTGCCAACAATCGAACAACGCACACTGGCGTGGATTCAAAACGATCTTGCAAAGGTTGCCAAGAATACTCCTATCTTCCTATTCTGCCATCACCCGCTTTCATCCAATGAATTTGCCAAGCCGTACGAGCAGTTGCGTTTACTGCAGGCGATTGAAAACCATCATGTCGTCTTATTGCTGATGGGTCACGGCCATTCGGCGCGCCACGAACGATGGGGATCCTTGGACAGTGTCATGGGTGGGGAAACCTGGCGCGAGAACACTGGGTACAACATCATCTCCGTCGTCGATGGTATTCTGCGGGTGGTCTACCGCTATCGCGATCCGGTCCGAGGGATGCAACTGCTCCTGGAAAAACCGCTGGCACGGCAGCCATCCCCTGGCATGCGGATCACGATGCCCAGCGGCCGGACCGTCCATGGGCAGGATACGCCTGTCCTCGCCGCGCCAGACTGCCTCGTTTCGGTAAATGTCACGGGCGGTGCCCCGAAACGGATCGTTGCCACACTGGACAACGAACCGAATACGACAATGGACCTCGAACCTGTTGACGGGCATGGCATCCACGCCCATCCGAATCGCTCCGGAACTTATCGTGCCAACCTGGTAGTGGGCGACATGCTGGCCGGTGCCCATTTCGTCCATGTGACGGCTGAATTCGAATCCGGCCGGATTGAAAGGGCAAAAACGATTGTCTATGAACCTGCCGACGCCCCGGTCGCGGCGACCCGATTCGAATTCCGTGCCGGGATCAGGGCGCAGCCTCTCCTCCTACCCACTGGCCCGATCGTGGCAACAACCGAGGGACTCATCCGCAATATCGAACAGGCCCAACATGAAATGCCCCCAATGCCAGCTGGCATGCTAGGGGTTGAAATACTTCATCCTGCCGCATGCGGCGACAACATCCTTTATGTCAGCGCGGCCGAAAAGGGTGTCTGCGCGCTGGGAATCGATGGAAGAGAACTTTGGCGATGTGATGTCGGAGCGGTCGTCTATGGCACACCCGCGTTGGATGCGGATCGAATCTATGTCGGCGATCTGGAAGGATTCGTCCATGCCTTGGATCGGAAGAATGGCACCCGTATCTGGTCCCGGCGCCACGCCGAATACAGCATCGAACAGCCACTGCTGCTCCGCCAAGGAATGCTCTATTTCGGGGCGTGGGATGGATATGTCTACGCCATCCAGGCGAACGATGGAACCTTGCTCTGGAAACAGCCGGGGCCGGCCGGCCATCGCGCGCAAGACCAATTCAAATCCCGCTATTACGCGCCCGGAGATTGCCCTCCGATTGTGATCGGCGATCGGCTCTTTGTTGTCGATCGCGCGTATGTGCTCGGCTCGTATTCCCTGTCGGGCGAATACCTGGGTGAAATTGCCGATGGTGTCTCCGGGATCGGAGCTGCCCACGATGGAAAACATTTTTACACCCGTGGAGTCGAAAAAGGCCTAGCTCGATACGATGGCCGCGGGGAACGGATCTGGTCGAATCCGATCCCCTTGGGGCGATTCCCAATCCCGCCCACGGAAGCTGGCAACGTGGTCTATGCCTGCTCGAATCGGGGGCTTCTGGCAGCGGTCGATGCCGAAGAGGGCAAGATTCTCTGGCGGTACCAGGTGACTCCGCAATTGCCCGTCATGGCACCGGTGGCTGCCGACGTTGACGGGAATGTCTACGTTGCCGGTATGGATGGAACAGTCACACGGCTCCGTCCCAAAACGGACTAGGCTTTGTCAACTTTCCATCATGGGGTCACCAGGGCCGTCAGACCGTGGTACATCGCTCTGTGACGAGCAGAGTGAGTGCCTTCAATGGATGCAATGGAGTGCAAATCAGCCAGATTAGAAACCCGCGAAACCTGCGGGCACCTCCGGGAGGTCCTTTGTCAATAGGACCGGTTTGCGCCGGCCGGCGCGTGTGTAATCAAACGGTTCGAATCCTACCCATGCCGGTGAATCGTCCCATGCCGGTGAATCGGGCTTGAGATGAAAGTCGCCCTTGGCTGGGTCGACGAATAATGGATCGGCAATCATCGAATGGATATCCTGGCCCCGCTGCCTGCGCCATTCTTCCAAGCTCAAACCGCCTGGAAAAACAACTGGTTTCCCCGCGTGCCAGTAGATATTGTTATCCGTTTTGAAGTTGTTGTCATTCCAGTTGGAGCCGAAAAGCGGGCTGCCGTTATCCCAGAAGACGATATTCCGTTCGAAGAAGAATGAGATATGTTCCTCGGTGCGGGAACGCTGGATTTGATGTTCGCCGCCGTAAGCGAAGATATTGTTCACGATCCGGTTCTCCTTGCCATAGTGCTGGTGGAAACATCCGCGAGAGCACCGGTGGACGAGATTGTTTCTCATCTCGACGCCCGTGGATCCCTCATCGGTATACAGGCCCCACCCGCCGTAATCGTAGGAAACCACGTCGTGGAAATGGTTGTCGTGGACTGAAGTTCCGGGAGAAATTCCCAACGTGTACACGGCGCCCATGTCGCTGAGCACGCCTTGCCCGATATGATGCGCATGATTGAATGCCACTTCGTTATGATGGGCGCGACTGGGACCGTAACCCCAGACCCATCCAATTGAGAAAGCCGAATAGTAGAGATCATGAATATCATTATGCCGCGCGACGTTATAGGGTGAATGCCCTATCCATACTCCGATACCGGCCGAATGCAGGCGTCCGGCATGCGCGATCAGGCAATCCTCGATCAGGTGATGGGAAACCAGCGATTCGTCATCGCGCGGGGCGCTCAACGTATTTCCCCAATCGGTCGGCAGAGCGCTTCCGATTTTGATACCGCCGGCTCCCAGGTCGACCAGTTCGCAGCCTGCGATCCGATTGTGCTGGCAGCCCGGCCCGAATCCCATGGCGTACTCGCCGACATGCCGCACCGCGCAGTCTTCGAAGGCGATATGCCGGGCACCCATCGCCGCCACAGCCGCGCCCAGGTTGACCTCGGCTTGGGGAAACGATTGGCCGGCTGGAGGGATAACCCAATTGGCATGGGCAAACGTGAGGCCGCGGAACTGGAGGTGCTGGACCCAGTGGCGATTCTCCACATCGCCACGGAGCAACAGCAGATTCGAGATTCGCGGTGCCACGACCGATGTCTTGCCAGGTTCCTCCCCTTCCCGCGGAATGTACGTCAGTTGGCCCGCAGAATGGTCCAGGTACCATTGGCCCGGTTGCCGCAGTGCCTCGCGGACATTCTCGACGAAGAATCGGTGGCCTTCTTTGAATGCGGCCCAGTCGCTGAGGCCCGTTGTATGGCCTTGGAGTGTGACAGCATGTTCCCCAGCATCCACCTTAGCAATCGGAATCCGCGATGCCGTCCAGTTATGAAATGCCACAACTTCAACGTCCTTCAAGTTCGCCCAATCCGCTCGGATTTCATTCTCCTTGAAGCCGAACCGGTCGTTCCCTTTTCCCGCGGATGCGGTCGTCGGATCGAGTTGCCGGGCAATCTGGTAATAACCCTTCTCGGGCAGTCGTGGCCGGAAACGGCGTTGATCGTTGACAAACAGCTGTGAAAAACGCCATGCGCCTTGTTGGACATCCTCCAAGACCACATTCCAGCGGCCTTGATCGTCGGCAATCCACCCGCTGATTTCCCGGCCTCCGCTGAAAATCGGCCGTTCGCCTGCGAAGGCTTGATAAACGATCGGTACCTGTTCCGTGCCCGAATCCTGGTGCGTGAAACTGAGCGGTTCGGTCAGCCAATAGGTCCCGCCACGAATGGCGACGATGATTGGCCGATCGCGGTCCGGTTCTTGCTGGCGCAGCTCTTGCACCTTCCGCTGCGCCGCGGAGACCGTCGCCAGCGGCCCATCCGTGGCATTGGCATTCGCATCCGCCAGCCGCCCGGACCAGCTGTCGTTCCCACCCGTGGCAACATAGAAATCGGCCGCTTGACCCGTGGAGTTCGCGGATTCCGGCCCAGCCGTACCCAATGCAGCCAATACCGGCCAGATAATACAGAGATAGAAGGCCATCCGTCCCGGAAAAGCAGTATTTTTCTTCATGATTCTGATGCGAAGGATAATGAGCTCTGCGAACCTCTGCAATTTGAACGCGCCGATGTGATTATCGAGAGGGGCATCTTCCGTGTCAACAAACAAGATGTGAAAAAAGGGGACGGGAGTCTTTTTTGTGGGCCGGTGATCGACTACATTCTGAGAACGGTACTGCTCAACACGTTATTCATCTTCAATCAAGTGTCTCGAGCAATCTCAGGCGGATCGCGCGGAATTCTTTTTCATCGCGCACATAATCCGTGAACGATCGCACCATGGCCGCCGCCAGCTCGTGGGCTTGTTCCGGATTCCTTTGGGCAAGGAGCGTCAGAAGTTCGAAGTCCTCGACGCCGTCGCGCATTGCCTCGTGCCGGATGGAATCCAGAAGTTGCTTGTCTCCCGGGTAGACAATCCAGGCATCGCCGGGCGGCAAAAATGTCGAACCACCATGGGGTGGTTCCAAATCCTTGAACGGATCGCCCCGCCAATGATTAAAACCCCAATGGAGATAGCCCGTGAATCCCCAGCGGAAATTCATCCAATGCAGTAAGCGGGTCTTGATCAAGGGGTAATCCACGAACCGGTTGGGATAGGATCCATTGGGAAACAGGCAGGTATAGATCCAGGTCTCCTTGCCTTGTGCCAGCCGTTCCAGCATCCGATCGAGCGATTGGTTGAAGCGGCCGAGCTGGGGCACCCAGACATCGCAGTTCTTCTCGAAGAATTCGAACTCGTCGCGGACATCCAACGCCTCCATGATCGGAAATTCAGGCGCGAATTCCCGCACGTATCCGGCAATCACCGCATACGGTTCCAATTGGTGCCCGTGGGGCTCGTCCGTGATATGGATGCGGAACCGGTCAAGCCATCCTTTGTCGATCAAGTGCTGCCGCAGTGCCGTCAGGAAAATGCGATACCCTTCGCGGGCCGCCGGATCGGTTGCTTCGGTCGTGGCTTGTTCTGGCTTCCCATCGACGATCCGCCAGAAGCGGGCCTGGACGTGTCCGTCGTACCCCTGCCGCGTAGCAATCGGTTGGCCCTCGATATAGGTTTTCCTCGATCCGCCACGAGGCCGTGAGAAAGCTTCCACCCACGCGTCAAAAAGCTGGAAATCAAAATCGAGCATCCCCGCTTCCGTCACGATCGGTTGGATCCAGGGCGGCGCCAGCGGGGTCCAGAACATATTTTGCCGATGCGCCCACATGCTGTCGAACATCACGTTGGCGGCGGCAAACCAGGCATCGCTGCCGGCGGGCGCGTCTCCAAAACCAAGTTCCTTCGGCCGCACGGAAAACCAGTTCGTTAGCAATAAATGGCATTCGAAGGGGATCGTGGCTGCGTGGACATGCAATGCCAGCGGAAGTTCGATCGACGTGCCATCCACCTTGATCGAGATCGTCGTCTGGTACTGGCCCGGTTTGGCATCCCGGGGAACCTCCACGTCCAACCAGAAACAGGCGGTCTTCTCGGCGGTCAAATCTTGTAAATTCCCCGGGACGAGCGGATCGGGCAAATCCACCGGTGCCACGGCCACGCGTTGATCGGCGGGCGTATGATGGGTTCCACGCACGATCGGCACATACTGCACCCAGCGGACACGGATTGGCATCCCTGGTGCAAATGGAGCCGCCTCAACCGTGACCCGGCAGGGATCCGCGCTCCGTACCGCCACCTGAATCGCCTCGACTTCGCCCCGTGCCGCATCGATCCGCCCTTCTCGCGGCGGGTTGGGCATTGTTTCATCGACGCGTACCTGCTTCAAGGAATCCACCCACCACGCCTGAACCAGGCTCTGGGGAGTCGGCGAATCCATCTCCACCCCGGCCATGAAAATCAGAATTGCAACGAGATGCGACATGATACAATGCTCCGATGGACAATCATCTCAAACAATCAAGGAGGTTGTAGTATAACTTAACGATACGGCATTCAATACTAGAATGTCCACGATTCATTCAATGGGGATTCAATGGCCAATCATTGACCTCTCGAAGGAGAAACCTCATGCGAGTTGCGTTCCTTGCGTTCTGCTTTTTCTGCCCGATCGCGTCGGCCCAGATGCCGCCCATCGCGGAAGGTCCATACGAAGGGGATCTGGAGTCGTTGCGGCAATACCAGTGCCCGGAATGGTTCCGTAACGCCAAATTTGGAATTTGGGCACACTGGGGCCCCCAAGCTGTCCCGATGCAAGGCGACTGGTATGCCAAACATATGTATGTCCAGGGCCACCGCCAATATGTACATCATTTGGACGTCTACGGTCATCCATCCGAACATGGATACAAGGAAATTATCTCTCTTTGGAAAGCCGAGAAGTGGGATCCAGATCAACTGATGGCGTTGTATAAGAAAGCAGGCGCCCGCTATTTCGTCAGTATGGGTTCACACCACGACAACTTCTATTTATGGAACTCGAAACTGCATCGATGGAACTCGGTCGCCATGGGTCCGCATCGTGATGTGGTGGGAGAATGGCAGAAAGCGGCTCAAAAGTACGGTCTGCGATTCGGTGTATCCGAACATCTTGGCGCGAGTTTCACTTGGTTCCAACCCAGCCACGGCTCCGACCAAGAAGGGCATAAGACCGGCGTTCCCTACGATGGTGCCGATCCAAACTATCAGGACTTGTATCATTTTCCAGCGGAGCCGGGGGATACCCAATGGTACAGCAAGAATCCTCGCTGGCAGCAACAGTGGTTTGAACGAATCAAGGAATTGGTCGATTCCTACCAACCGGATTTACTGTACACCGATGGCGGCGTTCCGTTCGGAAATGCAATCGGAGCCAGTATGATCGCGCATTTCTACAACTCGGATGCCGCACGCCGTGGCGGCAAACCGGATGTTGTCTATACGTGTAAACAACGATCCGAAGGACGCTGGATCGAAGATCTCGAACGCGGAGTCATGCCAGGAATCAATCCGGATCCGTGGCAGACGGACACATCGATTGGAGACTGGTACTACAACGAAAACTGGAAATTCCGGCCAGTCTCTTGGAATATCCACATGTTGGTCGACATTGTCAGTAAGAATGGCAACTTGTTGCTGAATGTCGTCCAACGTCCGGATGGTTCGCTTGATCCGGAGGTGGAAGGGGCACTCGAGGAAATGGCTGAGTGGATCGCGATTCACGGCGAGGCAATCTATGATACGCGGCCGTGGTTGGTTTATGGCGAAGGAACCATTCGATACAAGGGCGGTCACTTCCAGGAGGATTATCACTACACTGCCCGGGATATCCGGTTCACTGCGAAAGGTCCCGCACTCTACGCGATTGCCCTGGGCTGGCCGGACGATGGCCGGTTGCTGGTTCGTTCCTTGGCATCACCGGCCGGAAAAATCAAGACGGTTCACCTGCTGGGTCATGATGGCAAACTGGATTGGAAACAAACGGATGAAGGTTTGGCCGTTTACGTCCCTGATCCACCGGTCTCGAAGTACACGTGTGGATTGAAAATCACCGGCGAGGATCTCAAACCCGCACCACTGCCCGAAATCGCCGTCACTATTTCGGCCAATTCCAAGGGCAACTTCACTTTAAAACCGGAAGATGCCAATTTACATGGAGTACAGATTCAAGTCGAAGCGCAAGGCGGTCAGCCAAACATCGGTTTCTGGGACCGGGCTGACGAGTCGGTGGGATGGACGATCC
>JAFGFZ010000235.1 GCA_016930815.1 Pirellulales bacterium
CACATCCTATCACCCGCCCCGTCAATGGATCTCGTTCCATCCCCTCGGTGTCCTCTGTGACCTCTGTGGTTGTCTCTTGTTCGAACTACGGTTTCGCCCGGCATCGCGGTTGTTCGGAAGATACCTCGGAAGAAATCGTGCAGGAAGTCGTGATGGCAATCTTCCAGCGGCGGGACGTATTTCAATACGATCCCAAACGGGGCCGCTTTCGCGATTGGCTTGGTGGCATGGTTCGCAACAAGGTCGCCGAGCACAAACGGCGGCCGGCGGCGAGGATCCGTGGGCGTGGCGGGGACTTTCAGAGCAGATTCGACGAACAGGAAGCCAACGATCCGCCTGTCGACCAAGCCTGGGAGGCTGCCTTCGAGGAGGCTTTGTTGGGAGCCCTGCTGGACATCGTACGTCGGGAAACAAACGTCGATGTCAGTTTCATCACCCTACCCTACTTCGAGGCAACCATCTACATCGATGGCAGGCAGCTCACAGATCCCGCCGGGAAACCATGCCAAACTCCTTGCACTGTCGACAACCTGCCAGGAGGGGACCACCGGGTCGTTTTCAAACTGGACGGCCACGACGACTTGGATGCGGGTATCACCGATTTCAACGAGAAACCCGAAATCGTGGCCCGATGGGGAAATAATCCTGATTTGGAATAATGGATAAGAATGCTTTCATGGATCTGGTTCTGGTAAGCGATCCATGGCCATGGTAGCTTGATAGTATAGATATGGAAGCGCTCTCTAGAAGGCCAGCGGGTCACCTGTCGCCTTTAGAGATTACAATCATGGCGAATGATACGGTTAAGGTCGACACAGAGAGATTCCTGGAACTGGTCCAGAGATGCGGATTGGTTGCCGAGGATTCCTATCGCCGTCAAATTGCGTCACTCAAAGATGCTCTTACCGGCAAGGTCCCCGACAGCCCCACCCTAGTCGCAGACTCCTTCGTCCGGGAGGGATTACTAACCCGATGGCAGGCGGATAATCTGCTTCGAGGGAAGCATAAGGGATTCACGCTCGGGAGTTATCGGTTGCTTGGCCTCATCGGGACGGGCGGAATGAGCAGTGTCTACCTTGCTGAGCATACCCTGATGCGCCGGCGAGTTGCGATCAAGGTTCTGCCACACAGTAAGGTTTCCGATTCTTCCTACCTGGGCCGTTTTCGACGAGAAGCCGAGGCAGTTGCCCAGCTGGATCATCCAAATATTGTTCGGGCATATGATATTGCACAGGAAGGCAAGACTCATTATTTCGTCATGGAGTACGTGGATGGCCAGGACCTGTTCCAAATTGTGCAGCAAGAGGGGCCGCTGGATTACCGGCGTGCGGCCGATTATATCGCACAAACGGCCGAGGGCCTGCAACATGCCCACGATGCTGGCCTGATTCACCGCGATATGAAGCCGGCCAACTGCCTCGTCGACCGGGATAACACGGTCAAAATACTGGATTTGGGCCTGGCTCTCTTCTCGGAAGACGATCGGCCATCCCTGACTCTTGCGCATGACGAGAACGTTTTGGGCACCGCCGATTATCTGGCCCCCGAACAGGCTATTAATAGTCATAATGTCGATTCACGAGCCGATATTTACGCCCTCGGTTGCACATTCTATTTCCTGCTCACCGGGCATCCACCATTCCCGGAAGGAACGATGTCCGAGCGGCTCATCAAACATCAACGCGACAAACCAACGCCCATCCTGTCCGAACGGAAGGATGCTCCACAGGAACTGGTGGCGATCTGCGATGCCATGATGGCCAAATCGCTTCGGAATCGGATCCAGACCTGCGGCGAGGTTGCCGCACGGCTCCGGGCATGGCTGGCAGATCCGCATTCCAGCGGAAAATCGACCGTCTTCGGGGAATCAACCCGGAAGAAATCCACCCCCTCTGGCCGCATACAAGATCCAGCACGGAACGATCCCCGGAAATCTGTTCCCTCCCGGCGACCACTTCAACAACCAAGTGATTCACAGCTTCAAATCAAGTCACTCTCCGATCCCATGGGTCCTTCATCCCCTCCGAAGCCACCCGAATCCGCATCTCCGGTCCAGCGATCCTCCAAGGTACCCGATAAAACCAAACCCCTGGATAATCTATCAGTTCCGCAAACCAACCCAAACGCAAGCAGGAACTCGCGAGAACTCCCTCCCCATCGCATGCAACATCCCGTCAATGACAGCCCGTTTCACGACGACGATTGGGATGAACTTCTCGGTATCGAACAACCTGTCGATACACGGGCCCTTCGCGCGGAACGAACTCATCGCGTGACACCGAGCATTCCATGGTGGCCCTGGGTATTATTCGTCACCGGGATCGTTGTTTTTGGTCTTCTTGTCTTTCTAATATCTCGCGGATAAGCGGCGAAAGACCCGGTTCAGACCGGCCATGTTGCGAGGATTTCCCATTCCGCATGTCCCATTGTAAGGCCTTTCTCTGTAACGACTTACGTATTTTGTTGCACGCCCGGCCACCGGCTGTCTAGGATGGAATAGGCGGCCAGGCAGGCCGCTCCCACAGGCCATGGATATGGAATCTCTGGAACATAGACATGGCATCTCTCATGGAACAGAGGTTGATCGATTGTTCGCCGATGCCGCTTATAAAACTTTTCTGTGTTGTTTGTGAGGTACTAAGGCAAGAGCACACTTTGGTGATTGGAAGGGTTTCATCATGGCACACGATCGCGAGTTTCGCATGGCGTCCCGCGTTCATCAGGCGAGGCGCTGTAATACAACGGCTCGGGCCAGATCATCCCAACGAGTGCGCACATCGAATCCACGGGGTCTGGTCGGCCCGCGGAACGTCCAGGAGCCGTATGTTCCACCTGAGGAATGGCACGAACCATCCAACGAACACAACGGTTACACAATCATCACGCGGCCTCCAGGGGCCGGATATCGGCATTTTGTGTCTGAGCAGCAGATCAAGGACCGGCTGGCAACATTCCCAAGTCGATTTATCGAACCTCTCGAAGTTGTCCAACTCAGCCAGATGACGCGAAAAAAACGGAGTTTCCCTTGCTATGGAATGCAGTGGGGAGCAACGATCTACCTGTATCCGCTCGAAGAGTCGCTTGTCGAGACGTTTTACCGCCCCCCCTGCCCGGCTCTTTACAATGAGTCGCGTATGTATGGCGGCCGATGGAAAAAAACCGCGCCGGGCGAATGGTCCCTGTATTGGTCGGAGAGGACGATTCAGGATTTCTACTTGAATAACATCCTCATCCACGAATTAGGGCACCTGCTGGACAACCGAAATTCGAGCTATACCGATCGCGAAAGGTATGCCGAATGGTTTGCAATTGAGTATGGTTACCGCCCCAGCCGCCGCCGACGGCGGGGGATCCGCAGGCGTCATCATGCGGTGTAGCCTGACCTGCCGGCTACTCGGCGATTTCCAGAATTTCATTCAAGCTACCCGACCGAAAGCCATCGAGGTCTAATGTGATATAAATAAAACCGAGCGATTTCAGATACTGGATGATTTGTTCGCGGATCGCCGGTTCGGAGATTCGGCAGACAGCCGTGGCAGGGACTTCAATCCGGGCCAAATTCCCTCGATGATAACGCACTCGGACTTCTTGCAGGCCGAATGACCTTAGAAATTGCTCTGCTGCATCGATCCGTGCGAGCCGTTCCGCGGTCACTGCCTCGCCATAAGCAATACGACTGGCCAGACAGGGTGCGGCCGGCTTATTCCAAACCACCAGGCCCCAATCCTGGGCTAACATCCGAACATCCGTTTTTGTGATACCGCACTCGGCCAATGGACTGCGAACCCCGCGTTCAGTGCCGGCCGTTGTTCCAGGTCGATAATCATTCAAATCGTCCGCGTTGGCGCCGTTGATAATCGCCTTAACACCCAACCGTCGGATAAGAGCCTCTAAATGGTCATATAGGTCTATCTTGCAGTGGTAACATCGGTCCGTGGCATTCTGGGTGAAAGCAACATCCTCCATCTCGTTTGTTTGAATGATTTCATGCCGAATGCCGATTTGTTGGGCTACCTGCCGAGCCACCTCGAATTCACCAGAGGCCAGGCTAGGACTGACACGGGTCACGGCAACGGCCCGGTCGCCCAGTGCCAGATGCGCGGCCTTGGCGACCACCGCACTATCAACACCACCTGAAAATGCAACGACACAACTCTCCAACTTGCGGATCAAGTCAAGCAAGTGATCACGTTTTTCGGCGAGGGATTGGATCATGAAGGCAATTATACCAAATCCTCAGTTATGGACTGCTTTTTTTATGGGTGCCGATGGGTCGCTCCAGATGAATACGCCCAAAGCGATATTCACCATCGCCGATATCAATGCTCCTGTCCTTGACATTGCCCTCTGGCCATGCCAACACCAGTCCCGGTACACTCAATGGATGGGCTAAATCGCCAACTCGAAAGGACTTACACGGCGAAAGCTGCAATCATAAGGGACCTAAGGGACCAAAAGGACCAAAGGGACCAAAGACACTCTTGAAATGACGTACGAACGCGCACCGTGCGCGCATGTTACACGCTAAGACCAACACACCCGAATTCGATCTATCCATGCAATTCACGCGGACTCGTTTCGAACCGAGACTATTCCAATGCCTCATCTCCCCTACACAACGGACATCTCAAGCCAGCTTGTTTTCCTTGGAACAGGCACGAGTGTTGGAGTTCCGATGATCGGGTGCGGATGCCCGGTATGCACGAGTCCGGATCCGCGCAATCAGCGGTTTCGGTGCAGCATCGTGTTGGGGCTGCCTCATGGAAACCTGCTCATCGATACAACACCCGATCTCCGATCACAGCTCCTCCGGGAACGGATTGGGATCGTCCACGCGGTCCTCTACACACACGAGCACGCGGACCATATCTTCGGATTGGACGATTTGCGGCTCATGCAGTTCTTCTTGAATGGCCCGGTCCCTCTTCATTGCGAGCCAATGGTCGAGCAGCGGATACGGAAATCCTTCAGTTATGCGTTCGGACCCCCGGTGAACATCCATGCTGGAGGTATCCCACGGCTGGAAATTCGTTCTATTTCGACCGAACCCTTTACGGTATTGGGGAGGGAGGTAATTCCGATCCGGCTTCACCATGGGCCCAATTTTGAAGTGCTAGGCTTTCGTATTGGCAACATCGCCTACTGCACGGATACCAATGGAATCCCGCCGGAAAGCATGGAAAGACTGACCGGTTTGGACGTGCTGATTCTTGGCGCGCTGCGTCACCGGCGGCATGAAACCCATTTCTGTGTCGATGAGGCCGTCGAAGTTGCCCAGAAGCTCCAGCCAAGGCGGACGCTTTTGACACATATATCGCATCACTTGGAGCACGTAAAAACGAACGCGGAATTGCCACAAGGCATTGAACTGGCCTATGACGGGCTGCGGATTCCGCTCGCTTAGAACTCGTTCCATTCAATCCGCCAAATGATTTGGCGGGACCGTGCGGTGATTCAAAAGGTGAAGGTAATCGAGCGTAATCGCCAGAACCTCGGCGTTGTAGTACTCTTCCGGATCGAAAATCTCTTGGTCGCCATTGATCATCTCTTCAATGCGTTCTTTTTCTTCCGCATCGGAATTGAGTTCCGCTCGCTCCGCCAGGAATTTCTCGCGGTTGATCGTGCGCGTTTTACGTTTCTTACGCTCTTGGTAGAGTTCAATGTCATGGATTTCCTTCGCGAAATCACTCGACATCCTCCACCGGGCCTCCGACTGGTTCCGCAGCTTGGTGATGAGGTTTTGATCAACGAGATTGTAATTCTCGTGCGGCAGAGGATCGACCTGATCAAAATCGAGGGCATAGTCGAGGTCCGATTCACCGATATCCAGATACGAGGTAATGGACGGTAGCTCAATATCGGAGACAACTCCACGATTCTGCGTGCTATCGCCACAGGGGCGGTAAAAATGCTGAATCGTCATCTTCACCGCACCCAGTTTTTCAGGAGGATTATCAACACCGTAGAGAATCATCGCGATATCCCTCAACTGCTGGACGGTCCCTTTCCCATGGGTCGACTTGTCACCGATGATTAGACCACGGTCGTAGTCCTGAATTGCCCCGGCGAAAATCTCACTCGCGGAAGCGCTGAACTTGCTGGTAAGAACAATCAATGGGCCGGCCCACACCATGCCTTTTTCCGGGTCGGGATAAGGCTGGACGAGGCCATCCGGTTGTTTCACCTGGACCACAGGTCCCGAATCAATGAAAAGGCCTGTTGTCGCAACGGCTTCTGGCAGCGACCCGCCGCCATTCTGCCGCAAATCAATGATCACCGCATCGACTTTTTTCTCGTTGAACTCATTCAGTAATCGCCGGACATCATCACTGGTTCTCTTGTAGTTGGCTGCCCCCTGATGCGCCCCTTCCATGTCCATATAGAAGCTCGGCAAATCAATCACACCAATCAAATACGGCGTGCCATCCGGCTTGAGGCCGGATGGGAAGATTGTACTGGTTGGTTCTTTCCCTTTTTCCACGACTGAACCGTTCCCCTTGCTACTGGCGCCTAAATTAATAGCATTGCCTGGGATGAGGCGACTGCGGGCTTCGCTATCCTTTAGCTCGATTGTCTCGCGTGTGATGTTGTAGATTTTCCGTTTTTCGCCCTCACCCGTGATCACCTCAAGCCGGACCACGGTCCCTGCTTTGCCACGAATTTTTTCCACGACGTCATTGAGTTTCATATCAACGACATCCACAATCTCGCCATCTTCGCCCTGCCCAACGCCGACGATTTTATCCTCGACCTTCAACCGCCCGTCCTTGTCGGCGGCTCCACCCGGAATGATCTTCTTGATCACCGTGTATCCGTACTCGTCTTCCGTTGTCAGGGATGCACCGATCCCTTCCAGCTTGAGTCCAATAATGATGTAGAAGTTTTCGAGCGAAGAGGGGGACATGTAGCTGCTATGCGGATCAAAACCGGTAGTCAAGGAAGAGAGGTAGATCTCAAGTAATTCATCATTATCGGTCTTTTCCATCCGCTTGGCAAAATTCGTATAGCGCCGCCGCAACTTTTCAACAGCCTCCTCCATCGGAGTTCCTTCCGCCGTTTCGTTCAGAAGATCGAGTTTGATCCTTTTTCGCCACCGATCGAAGGCTTCTTCGGAAGTTCTGGGATAATTTGCGACTTCCGGATCGAAAATTAACTCTTCATCGAGTGTGAAATCGTGTTGCATGCCCAAGGCAATATTGATCTGGGCCAGGCGCTCATCCACTCTCTGGAGAAACCGGTCGAAGATTTTATATGCCAGATCGGTTTTCCCCTGCTTGACGGCATCATCAATCTGGTCCCCCTCCGCGAGAAACTCATCGATGTCGCTCTGGTAGAAGTAGAGCTTCATTCGATCGAGGTTTTGGAGGAATGTTTTCAGACATCGCCGGGCAATCTCGTCGTCAATCTGGCGGCCCGAGATATGCCACATCTGCATGAGGCGAGTTACCAATCGGGTTATCTTCCGATCATTCGCCGTTGGCGGAGTCGGCCGGGCATCTGCCTCCGGTTGCCAGCAGACAGAGAAAATGCTCGCCAAACTGAGCAGTCCAAGAGCCGCTCCAAGCCGCAATCGTCGAAGCGAGTTAGACAAACAAACCGGGTAATTCATCGCGATTCCTCTTTCCATTCGGCGGTAAAAAACAATTGGCCGGGATCTGTTCACCGGGGAGATTCTCACAGCAGCCAACGAATTAATGTTGCAAAAACCGTTGTAAGTAGAAGTGAGTCAACGGTTTAGTGAAGTATAGGTGGGAAATGGAAACAGAACAAGGTCGAAACATCCTACGCATCCTCAAGGGGAGATGTTCGCTCGGATCGATCCCATATCTGGCCGGATATGGAGTTCCGGCGGGCCGCTTCGGCACTGCGGTCTGGAACAGGTCTGCTGGAAAATCCATGACGCCCGACCCCATTCTATCGCCCCCGGCGGCCAATCCCTCGGCGTCGCAAGGATTGGTATGGCGTGGCAGTCGTGCCATAATCGCTCAATTCCAGATACCCTCGACGTAAGACTTTCCCATCCCGATCAAGTTCTTTAGACCATTCGGCAACCAGTCCTCCCGGCACCGTTTCGCAAACGATAGCCATCCGCACAATACGTACCTTGTTGGTGGTGATGACCGTCCGCAAATGAGAGGTTTGGAACACTTCATTTTGAAATGGATAAGGCATGTCAACCGCAATAACTTCCGTGACCGATTGCCATGCTGGTTCCGATTTCGGATCGTCCTGAACGATGTGCGATTCACGTTGAAGAATGTATGGGAAATCTTCCTGGTCGTATAGAATTTGGGCAACTTTTGGCTGGCTTCTGCCCGTTAATCGAACTTGGAATACGCGGCAGGTAACCGATCGGCCATTGAGGTCGATGATTTTCGGTTCGCTGAGTTCTTCGGTCTGTGCGTCACTCGTGTCATCAACATAGATGTTATGCCAGGTGACCTGAGGAGGGCCGTTGACTTGCCGACCGCGGGAATCCACCATCGTTTCCTCATGCAAGGAATAACGATCCTCTTTGATTGCCTGGAGCGTCGTATACCCCAACGTCGTCGCCCGGCAAGTGATCCGTCCGTCCGGGTCCAGCGTCTCGGTTGTCAGTTGAGTTGCCCGCCATGCTCCCGGGTGGAATCGGGTCCAAGGATGATGTTCGCGGGCAATGGCCGGTTTGGGTGGATCCTGGGCATAATTCGTCGGGACGGCTGCCAGCAGAACCACCAGGACTGCCAGATGGAGCGGGACTTGGAACCAATAACAAAACACGGGAATCGACCGGCAGATGAAGAAATTGGCCGCGATAGCCGCCGAGGGGTACCGGCAGATATCGGAAATACCATAGGGCCTCCTGCCTGGTAGCCTTTATTGTACCCGCTCACTCGGAGCTGCCGCAACCACCTTATCCTGTTTCTCTTGTTCGATCGGCTGGAAAACTCGCTGATCATACAGATTCATGGCATGGACCGCATGGCAGAGGTATCCGGCATCCCACGCCTGGTAACGCGTTTCCCAGAGCAGGTTGGCCATATAGGCGACTCCCCGCTGAACATTCGGGTGGCGAAGCTGGTCTGTGGGTAATGTCATAAGCACCCATTCAAGCAGGTGGCCGCTCGTTCGTAGCCGGCGTTCGAGATTCGGATTGCTTCCTGGGCCCCGGAACCATTCCGTGCTGAAACTGCCATCGCGATTTTGGAGTTGGAACGTGACCTGCTGGTAACCGCGGACAACCTTTTCGGCCCGGGCGAAATCACCATCGATCGGCAAGCCCAGCTTCTGCCGCTTTTGCACGGCAAGACTCATTGCCACCAGCCGATGCGTACCGCCGCATGTCACACCATGGATTGGTTGAGCCAACTCTTCACGAACCATTCTTGAAATGCTCCAATCCTCACCGCGATCGTTCTTCCAAGCCGCGTCTGGATCTAAATAATGGTTCAGGCCGATCAACTTGAAAGTCAGTTCCGAATGGGAATAGCACGTATTCTGTTCATATTGGACTAGTCCTTCCACGGTAAATTCCCGGCCACCCACATGGACTGGATAGTTCCGCATCACACGTGCTTGCGCCAACGCGGCGAGGAACTGGCCATCATGCCCTTGGACTCCAGGTCCTTGCTTGGTACCCATTCGATCTGCCTTCAGATACAGCAACTGCAGGCCATGAGCCGGCCGGTTGAAACAGAGCCAGCCAATGCTTGTGATCGGCTTGCCAGTAGGACCGTCCACCAAAACTTGAGCCTCCGTCCCATTGGCAATGATGTCGTGCAGGATTTCCCATGGGCAGTGATCACGTGTATTCAATCGGGGTTTCTTGTAGAAGGCGATCACTCGGCGGACACGGTTCTTCAAGTCCTCTTCAGGGCCAGACAACGGTTCATATTTCGGTTTCGGCGGCGTGCTAACCTGCGGCTCGGGCGACGGTTCGGCGCTGGCCACTTGGGCTGAAGATCTCGCATCGTTTCGCGAATGGGACACCGGCGCTGCGGGAGAAGGAATTAATGGCACAATGCCGAGAAGAAATCCATTCTGGAATGGCGCCTTATTTGCATGCTCCAATGATCGGAAGACACCGTC
>JAFGFZ010000236.1 GCA_016930815.1 Pirellulales bacterium
CGGGCCTCGAAGACATCGTTCTTGATCACATCCGGATGCCGATTCACCGTATCGATTCCCATTTGACGGGCCAACTCCGACACGGCGTCTGTATCCCGCGGATCGATTCCGGTATGTTCCATAAAGAGTTCATCATATGTCTTCCGAGTGAACGGCGGCTCGAAGTCGATCACCGAATCACCATAGGGTAATCGCCGCGATCCCCCAATCGCATCAATGGCATCGACAATACACTGCTCGGTCAAGTCCATCATGGAGCGATAGTCACCGTACGCCTGATAAACCTCCAGCATCGTGAACTCGGGATTATGTTTCGGGCTAATGCCTTCATTACGATAGACGCGGCCCAATTCGTAAACCCGTTCGACGCCTCCGACCAGCAGCCGTTTCAGGTGGAGTTCGAGCGCAATCCGCAGATAGAGATCCAGATCCAGCGCGTTGTGATGGGTGACAAACGGCCGCGCGGCCGCGCCGCCGGCGATGGCGTGCAAGGTGGGGCCTTCAATCTCGACAAAACCGAGCCGTGCCAGCGTATTTCGAACCGACGCGATAATTTTCGTCCGCCGCAGAAACCGGTCCATCGCGCCAACGGTATGCACGAGGTCGACATAGCGCATCCGCTGCCGCAATTCAATGTCGGCCAGGCCGGCATGCTTATCAGGCGGCGTTTCAATCGATTTGGATAAGAAGAAGAGCCGCTCGGCAAAGATCGACAACTCGCCCATCTTCGTCCGGATCAAGGACCCATCCACGCCAATGATGTCCCCCAAATCAAAGCACTGAGCCAACTCCCAATCGTCGCCGACCTGTTTCTTCCCGATGAAGAGTTGGATCTGGCCAGTCCAGTCCCGGATATCCACGAAGATCAACTTCCCAGCATCGCGCTGGCGGACAATCCGCCCCGCCGCCCGAACGTGGGGCCCGATCAGCTGGCCTTGGCCCTGATCGGCAAGCCACCCGCGGAAGTCGAAATCGTCCGCCACCTGGTCGAAATCGGGGAGATCCACCTGCCCCCCATCCGCCCGTTGATAAACGATTTCACCGGCTCGGCCTCGAATCGTTCCGATCGGGAGATGGTTGTCAAACCGGCTTCCCCATGGGTCATGCCCCATTTCGACGATCCGGCGGAGCTTCTGCCGCCGCGCCGTCTCCAACGGGTCCATGCAATCGACTTGTGGTGTTTCGTTCAAAGGAATACCTATCACTCCATCGGCAAGGGCCAAATTCCATCGGGCCATCGCCCAGCCAATAGCCAGCCAATAGGGAACATCTACTACCAGAAAGGTCGCATTTTAGGGGTTTTCGTAAGATGGTCAACGCCAGACGAGTTGCCAATGCGGATCAACCAGACCGATCCGGTCCAACGTGAGAGTTCCGCTCAAGGGGCTGCCAAGCCGGACGACGATCCGGTCCTCGATTGCTAGCACCCAATCGCAGTGGCCACGGCAATAGCGCCGAACCATGCCGCGACCGCCCCGGATATCACCTTCAAAATCCAGATACGCCAAACGATGATCATCAAGCCGCTCCACAATCATCGGGCCATCATCCAGTGCCGCGGATGGATCTGGAATCCCCAGTTCCCGCGCCCAACCAGCCGGTAATCGATCGATGGCCCAGGTCCATAAGACGCCGTCTCGTTCCAGCATCAAATCCCAGTGGGATGACCTGATGTAATCCTCGGGACATTCATGGTAAACCAGAACATAATCGGGCATTGCGGTTCCAGGGCAAGCTACTTGCGGAACGTTTCGTTATCGACCAACTTGAACTGGCGGAGCTGGCGCTGGACCTCATCGATCCGCTGCCGGTCCGTGCGAGAGATACGCCATGTGAATGTATGCTCGGCACGGAGGTCCAGGTCCTGGTCCGGAACAAGAAGATGAACCTTCGTCGGCACACGGCCTCGCGCATCGAGGGCCGCATTGAGCTGCAGCCGAGCAAAAGGGAGCATCGCATTCTGCGTCACCGTGTTCAAACGGGCATACCAATCGCTGAACTCACGGTAAATTGCCATCGCCGGCGCTTCGCCACCATGGGCCGTCTCGACTCGGTACGTCATCGCATCGGCCGTAAGGGTAAGAATCCCAGTCGCGCTATCATATTCCTCATCGAATTTCGGTGCGGCTAAAAATTTCTGGAATGGATCCGACTGCATCGTCGACCACATTTTCAGCTTCTTCAAAAGACCGTCAATTTGGTCCGTTGCCAACTCGGTACGGATCTCTTGGTCAACATTAAGTAAGACGAACCGGCCCGGTTGGTCACCTGCAGCCGGCCGAAAGACGGCAACCTGGTTTGGCTCGCTCAGGAAATCGTAAACGACACCCGACTCAAAAAGCGTCACCGTCGTCGTGACCGGCTTGTCGGTGTCTTTTTCATAGACTGCCGTTTCAATGCGAAAATCCTGGCCCTGGGCTGGCCAAGTAGATGCGACCACGGCAATTCCCAAAATGACTATTCCAATATGAAAATCATGTCTCATGCTGCGACTCCGCGAAAGATGGCTCCACATATCGTCAGCCGTTGTTCGCTCCCGGGAACAATACGTGGTTGGTCGTTGTTCGCTCCGCGAACAAAACGTTTCTTAACAAAGTACTCTGATCGCATAGTAATCAACAAATTGCTGGCATTCCACCCGCAGTACGTCCGCCGTCTCTGGGCGTTTCGTTCGCGGAGCGAACGGCGACAAAAGGGTAATCCCCTTGGTTCTTTGGGTAAAGACGGCTTTGGTTGAAGTTCCTCAGACAAGATATTGCCGACATGGCAATTGATAGCATATAACAGTGCCATGCGAACTGCCTATCTCGATTGTGCTAGCGGAATAGCCGGTGACATGATGGTTGCGGCATTGGTCGACATCGGCATCGACTTCGCCGCGATCGAGGCGGGTGTTGCCTCACTCGGCCTCCCCGGCTGCCGGCTATCGGTCCGAGAAGTCACAAAACGCGGATTTCGGGCAACCCAGTTCGACGTAGCAAGTGAACCGGACCAAACCCACCGTCACCTGGCTGACATCGAAGCCCTCATCGATGGCAGCGGCCTGACAGATTCACAACAAGACCTTGCACGGCGGATATTTCAACGCCTGGCCGACGCGGAGGCCACGGTCCATGGGACGACGCCGGACCGGATCCATTTCCATGAGATCGGGGCCATCGATTCGATCGCCGATATCGTGGCCACATCGATCGGCTGGGACCTCTTGGGAGTCGAACAAATCGTTTGCTCGCCGATCCCCACCGGCACCGGCTCGATCGAAATCGCCCATGGCCGAGTTTCCATCCCAGCTCCGGCAACCGCCGAATTGTTAAAACGGGGAGCGGCACCGACCGCCGAATCGTTCATCGAAGGGGAACTAACCACACCGACCGGTGCCGCGATTGCGACAACTGTCACTTCCAGCTACGGTCCTCTCCCCGCCATGCAAATCGAACGGATCGGATACGGAGCCGGCCACGCCGATTTCGAACATCCGAACATCTTGCGATTGATCGTCGGCCGCTCGACAACGGCGTCAACCAAGGGCCGCCTCGACAACGGCCTGAGCACGGAAACGATCTGTCTCCTTGTGACCAATATCGACGACGCCTCCGGCGAACTTGTTGGCTACTGCGCCGAGCGGCTCTGGAGCGCCGGCGCCCTCGACGTGGCCATAACACCGATCCAAATGAAAAAGGGCCGGCCGGGTGTGGCTTTGGCCGTCCAATGCCGGCCCAATGACGCCGACTCGATGGAAGCGATTCTATTCTCTGAAACGACCACATTCGGTATCCGGCGATCGCATGTCCAGCGGCGAGTCCTCGCGAGACGCCCCCATGAAGTTCCAACCCCATGGGGTCCCGTCACCGGGACGCTCGTGACACTCCCCAACGGCACGACCCGGTTCTCACCCGCCTATGAATCGTGCCGCCATATCGCGGCCATGAATGATATCCCTCTTCCCACCGTCTATGCCACCGCCCAGAAGGCGATGCACGATACAACCTAGAAGCCCGGCTTTTTCCAAAAGCCGGGCTTCTGGAATCTTCCCAACGCATACGAAAATTCTAAACTCAACATTCGTTCTTGTGCCCATATTTCATTCCGCATGTTTCCCTTCGCCAGTCTCCTGCCGTGGCTGATGTTTATCGTGGGCGTGGTTATAATAACGATCATATTACTCCGCAGATCGCATCGTTATTTCGGCCGCCGTCCCCGCGCGGGAGCCATCGATCCTCCAAGGGTCCATGTTCCTCGGCCCAAGGATCCCTGGTTGGCAAGCCAGCGCCCATCCGAGTCATCCATCGACCGCCAGGAGATAGAACTCCACGAGCTGGCCCGCGAACTCACGGGCCGCCTCGACAGCAAGATCGCCGTGCTCCAGCAATTGATCATCCAGAGCGACGCCAAGATTGCCGAATTGCGGCAGTTACTCGACGAGCTGGAGAAGCGGGGGTAGAGAAGCCCGGCTTTTTACAAAAGCCGGGCTTCTGGAAAACACCTACTCGGAAAAAGAGAGCTCATCCTATGCTTTAAGAACGTGTTTTGAAATTGCCTGAAATGATCATTGGACTGTACTAATCAACACCCACCCTCTGGGTGGGCTGATAAAAACTTCAACTAAATGCCTTCTTGGAAGCACAGCAGTTGTTGCACATGGAGTGATGGTTGGCAATTTGCCCCCTCGCCCAACGCCGTTAAGTATTTTA
>JAFGFZ010000237.1 GCA_016930815.1 Pirellulales bacterium
CGGCGCGGAAGTTATCAATGCAACAACAGACGCCTCCGGTCATGCCACGGTCGAAATTTTTCAGGCCGATCCCAAGGTTCCATCCGCCCGTATTGGTATCCAAGTGATCCGCGCACCACTCCCCGGAACGGGCGAGCAGCTCGTTTTGGGCCATGGAACAACCCAGGTCACCTGGGCGTCCGCGGATATCACGATCGAAACCTCCGGGCCCAGCACGGCCACGATGGGATCCTCGGTCACCTTCCAGATCCAAGTGAATAATCCTGGATCCGCGACGGCCCGGGATGTCACGGTTGCCGCCCGAGTGCCATCCGGACTGACTTTTGCCGGAAGTCAACCGACCGCCACGAGTACCGGCCAACAAACCGAATGGGCGCTGGGCAACATCGATCCGGGCGGTTCTCGAACCATTCGCGTCAACTATACCGTTGCGCGCGCTGGAACACTCGATTATTGCGCGACGGTTCGCACGGCCGAAGGCCTGCGATCGGAACATTGCAGCCGGATCCAGGTCGCATCCGCCGAAGCGGTGCTCGACCTGCAGCTTACCGGGCCGAACAAGGCGACTGTCGGGGATAAGATCACGTTCGAAGTCGTCGTGATCAATCGCGGATCAGCCACCGCAACCGGATTGATTCTCACCGATCGCTTCGATCCCGGATTCCAACATCTCGGAGACACAAAAGGGACTCGGCAGATTGCCTACAGCTCGCTAGGCGATTTGCAGCCTGGTGCCCGATCCAATCCCGTTCCCATCGAATTCACTATCGTTGCGGCGGGTCGGCAATCGCATGAAGTGGAGGTGAAGGGGGATGGAGGCTTGATCGTACGCCGATCCGCAACCGTGGATGTTCGCCAAAATCCCGCCGGATCGGGTGGCGTCGATCCTAACACTTCCATGCCCGCTGGCGCCGCAATCGACATTACCAAAGAAAGCCCCAGACAAGCTCGTGTCGGCGATCGCATTCTCATGAAAATCGTCGCGATGAATGTCGGCAATGTGGACCTGCGCCAAGTCCAGGTGGAAGAAGTGTTTCCCAAAGAATTGAATCCTCTTCCGAGGCAAGATGGCCGCAAACTTGATCGGCAGACGCTCCGATGGACCCTCGATTCGCTCCCGGCCGGGCAGCGGAAGGTCTTGAATGTGGAGTACGAGTGCACTGCGGCAACCGACCTGAACTCTGCACGGACGATCACGACAATCACCGCTGGTAACCTGACCCGCACCCACGAGGCATTCCTGGAAATACTCAATGGCGCCGCACCATCGGAATCCGGAACGGGTGGACGCCTTCCAGCCGCTGGCCCGCATCCCAATATTGAATTAACGATCGCGGGTCCCGATTGGCCAATCCGCCTCGGTGACCTCATTTCCTATCCGGCTTCCATTGTCAACAAGGGGCAGGGAAGTGATAGCCAACTCCTACTCGAAGTCACATTTCCGCCAGAATTAACTCCCGACCTGGACCGAATCAACGATAGGCTCCGAACAAAGAATATTCGGGCATCGCAGATAAACCAGACACTGCGTTTCTCACCGATCCGGGAAATCCGATCCGGCGAGCTGATTAACCTGACACTCTTCTTCACTGCGAACCGGGCGGGCACCGCGACCATCCGCGCCCAACTCACCAGCGATCACCTGCCAGAACCTCTCACCGTCGACAGGCAAACCACCATCGCCCCGTAACGCGCCCATGACCAAACGGTGCGTGGACGATCCCAAGATCGCAACATCGAATAGTACACGAAGGGATCATGCATGATTCGGAGTAAATCGACAAATTCGAGAAAATTTGAATAGAAATAATCGTTAACGGCGTTGCCCTTCCCCCGAAAGGATTTGCCATGATGTTTCTTGGCAAGCTCAAACTTTTTACTTGCAAATCTCCTTTCGGGGGCGGGGAGACTTGTTTTGGCTAAGTCTTTATCAGCCCTCCGCGAGCCAGTGCGTGGAACTTTTTCTTCAGATCGAGGGTGACTGGCCCCGGTTTGCCAGTGCCGATCATTCTCCCATCCACTTCGACCACGGCGATTACTTCAGCTGCGGTGCCGGTCAGGAAACACTCATCGGCGCTGTAAACATCGAACAGGGTCAGCGCCGTTTCTCGGACCGGCATGCCCGAGTCCTCGGCGAGTTCCATGACGGCCCCGCGAGTCACGCCTTCCAGGATTCCGGCGCTGGTTGGGGGTGTTCGCAGGACACCCTGCCGCACGATGAATATGTTGTCGCCGGTGCATTCGGCAACTTCGCCCTTGTGGTTCAGCATGAGGGCTTCGAGACATCCGGCTTGTTTCCCCTCGATCTTGGCCAGGATGTTGTTGAGGTAATTCATCGACTTGATCCGCGGATTCAACGCGGCCGGGTGGTTCCGTGGGACAACGACGGTAACAATCTTCAGGCCGGTTTCGTAGAGTTCGTCCGGGTAGAGGGCGATCGTATCGACGATGATAATGATCTGCGAATCGCGGCACATGTCGGCATCCAGGCCAAGCGTTCCACAGCCGCGAGTGACCATGACGCGAAGATAGGCATCCTGGATCTGGCTCTTGACGAGCGCGGCATGAATGGAATCACACATTGCTTCTTGAGAGATTGCGATATCCAGCCAGATCGCTCGCGCTGAATCGAATAGCCGTCGGACATGTTCCTTGAGGCGGAATATTTGACCGCCATAGCTGCGGATACCCTCGAAGACACCATCCCCATACAGCAGGCCGTGGTCGAATACGCTAATTTTCGCGTCTTGGGGCTGGTAGAATTTGCCATTGATGGAAACGATGGATTGCATTGTCTTTCCTTGTCTCAATACTCTTTGACACGGCCATCCACTAACCGGACCGTGCGGTCGGCCAACGCGGCAATGGAATCGTCGTGGGTCACCATGATAATAGTAAGCCCCCGCTCCCGATTCAACCGACCGAGTAAATCCATGATCTGCCGGCCTGTTTCCTTGTCCAGGTTCCCTGTCGGCTCGTCGGCCAGGAGCAGCTTCGGACCTGCGATGAGCGACCGGGCAATCGCAGCCCGTTGCATTTCGCCCCCAGACAGTTCGCGCGGTTTGTGTTTGGCGCGGTGGGTAAGGCCAACCATTTCGAGTAACTCACTCGCCTGGCGGCGGCGTAGCCGGCGGTGACGCAGGAATGTCCAAACACCTTCGGCAATCATCCACGGAGCTAACACATTTTCGAGTGTCGTCAGCTCAGGAAGCAGGTGGTAGAACTGAAAGATCATGCCGAAATGGCGGTTTCGCAGGATATCACGGCCCGCCGCCGGCAGGTTGTCGATCCGATTCCCTTCAAAGTGGACTTCGCCGGAGTCTGGCGCATCGAGCGTCCCCAGGACGTGGAGCAGTGTACTCTTCCCGCACCCGCTCTGCCCGACAATCGCCAAGAATTCCCCGGATCGAATATCCAGATCGATCCCACGAAGCACGGGAATCTGGATTGGGCCCTTCCGATAGCTTTTCTTCAATCCGCGGGCCGTCATCAGGGCTTTTGGGTTCGCAACGGATGGCAGTTCCCCGCGGCGCAGGCTGGCTCTTGAAGTCGAGCCCGCTGGCCGATTCCGTTCCTGGTCGGTTCGGCGTGGCGGTCTCTCTGATTCCTCCCGTTCGCGCAGGAATTGTGACGCGGCGATGGATAGTGGGTTGCTCATCAATCGATTTTCCTTATTCATACCGTAATGCTTCCACGGGATGCAGCCCCGCCGCGCGACGGGCCGGGAGCACACTGGCTAGAACGGCGATCAATGTCGCACCAAGGACAATCCATGTTACCGTTGGGACATTCACAATCGTTGGAATTCCCTGGAAATAATAGACGGAAGGATCGAAGATCGGCTGGCCAGTCAACCGAGCCAACAGGTTGGCAATCTCATTGATGTAATGCACGATTGCCAATCCGGCGGCCAAGCCGATTCCCGCCCCGACAATACCCAGACTCAGGCCATACCCGAGAAAAATTCCCATGACACCACGTCCTGATGCGCCAAGGGATTTCAAAACACCGATGTCCCGTGTCTTTTCAAAAACGATCATGAAAAAGATCGCCAAGATTCCAAATCCGGCAACGGCAATGATAAGAAATAACAGGATATTCAGGATCATCGTTTCCATGTGGACGGCGGCGAGTAACGCTCCCTGCTTGTCCCGCCATGTATAGACCCCATAGAACTGGGCGGGAAAGTGGTTCCGCAACAGGTCCCGGACTTCATCCAGATCAACGCCCGGTTTCAGTTTGATCTGGATCGATGTCACATTCGCGCGATTGGTTTGTGGATGGACCATCCCTCGTATCTCTTGCAACTTGCGTAACGGCACAAAAACAAAACTCGCGTCGTACTCGCTCATCTTGCTTTCATAAATATCAACGACCGTGAAGACGGATGTCGACGCCTCGGGCTCAAGGCGCGGATCGATGGATGTCCTCGGGTAGGTGATCCGCACGTCGTCGCCTGGAAGGACAAGGAACCGGTCTTCCCCCTCGGATGTCCGGACGGATGCCAATGCGATTCCAAGAACGGCACCAGCGCTCTGGTGTTCCGCCGGATCCTCGAAATCCTGCTGCGGCAAGTTCGCATCTCGGGCCGCAAACGGATTGATCCGGTCATCTGGGAGGGATTCCCGCGGAGTCTTTGCCACCGATTGCGACGAAGGGATCGTCGTATCCCAGATCCCCGGCGGCATGGCGCTTTGGGACTGCATTCGGGCTTTTTCCCGGCGATAGGGCCAGCCGGCGGTTGCGAGCTGCTTGCGTGGAATCAACTTGGATGGATCTTGTGCCTGGTGGTCGAGCGTATCGTAGCCACCCTCACGAAGCGTAAAACGAAGTTGTTTCCGATTGTCCGGATGCTGAAGATATTTTCCCAAATCACCAACCGATGCATAGGTCGCCTCGTCAATTCCAATCAGGTTGATCGGGCGCGTGAAGGTATGCCCATTGACGTCGTAACGCAGCATGGCCGGAACGTGGACGGTTGGCGACATGCCCTCAATATATTGACCCACCACCCGGCGGATTTCAGCCATGTGATACTCGGCGTCATACATCCCATCCACACTGACGCTCTCGAACGTCAGATCCGACAAAATCCCATGGATTCGGTCCTGCATCTCGCTCGTGAATCCGTCCATGACACTGTTGACAACAATCATTGTTGCCACGCCAAGCATGACACTAACAATCGATGCGAGGGCAATATACCGGGTGCGAAGATACCGCCAACAAAGAAGCAATTTGAACATGTCCCATCCTTGGGATTGGGGTTGAACTCATTCGTAAACGGTCCATCAAGCGAACCACGCGGAGCGTGGTCCTACGTTTTCTCAGGTCGAAGTAGCGGGAATAGGATCACATCGCGAATTGTCTGGCTATTCGTCAGCAGCATCACAAGCCGGTCGATTCCAATCCCAAGCCCACCCGCGGGCGGCATTCCATACCGGAGGGCCCGGATAAAATCATGGTCCATGCGTGCCATGGAATCCTCTTCCGGCAAGCCGGCAAGTTGCGTGCGGAATAGCTCTTCCTGCAAGTCAGGGTCGTTCAGTTCCGTATAGGCGTTGGCAATTTCCATGCCCTCTATAAAAAGTTCGAACCGCTCGGCAATGGCCGGGCAGCCGGCCTTGCGCTTGGTCAGGGGGCAGATACTCGCCGGGTAATCGATCACGAAGATTGGGCCCGTCAGGATATCCTCGACTCGGGCCTCGAAGACATCGTTCTTGATCACATCCGGGTGCCGATTCACCGTTTCGATTCCCATTTGGCGGGCCAACTTCGACACGGCGTTTGTATCGCAAGGATCGATTCCCGTATGTTCCACAAAGAGTTCATCATACGTCTTCCGAACGAACGGCGGCTCGAAGTCGATCACCGAATCGCCATAGGGTAATTGCCGCGATCCCCCAATCGCATCAATGGCATCGACAATACACTGCTCGGTCAGGTCCATCATCGAGCGATAGTCACC
>JAFGFZ010000238.1 GCA_016930815.1 Pirellulales bacterium
CGTATTCCCCGCCGGCCACGCTCCACATCCCCGCCTGGATCTCGAAATAGTCGGCCACCCCATCCTCGAAATCCTCCATGACCGGCAGTGGCGCCGGAGGTATGTAGGCTTGGAGAATAAAGTTATCGAAGTGGGTCGAACTGTTTTGCATTCCAAGGCCCACATCACCATCGGTTACGTCGTCGTCGAAGGAATACTCCAGCGATGTTGTCTGATTGTCGACTTCAAGTGCAATGGCATGGCTCTCCCGAACCATAATTCGCATTTGGTAGTCGGTTGCAGGCTCTAATATCCAAGGCATCGATGCATCTTGTATCCAGGATGAGCCATCATAGTGCCCTATAACCCAACAATTCCCGTCCATATCGGCACCGACGAACTTATAATCCGATTCGCTTTGATAGTCCAAGACGACAAAACCATTTGTCAGGAAATCGGAGATGACGAAACCGAAGAAACTTTCTTTTCCCTGGTCGGCGTTGATGGTTGCCCTGATATACAAATCGGCGGGGAGAGACGCGTCCAATGCAACGGTGCTGACTGCCCCGATGGCGTCATCGTCTATGGTCGGGCTTACGTTATACCGGCCTCCGCTCGCATTCCAATTACCGGATCGAACGACAAAGTGATCGGCCACGTTATCCTCGAAATCTTCCGAGATCGGCAAGGTTCCCGGCGGAGGCGGCGGGGGTGGCGGTTCCGGATCGCCGATCGCGGCCGCCGCGTTGAGCCGTCCTCCCGTCACGAGAACACCTTGCAATGCGGCAATGGGATCTGTCGCAGTCAGTACTTGGTGGATCACTTGCTGGTAGGTCCACTCAGGATGCAATTCCCGCACCATGGCAAGAACCCCTGCGACGTGCGGTGCTGCCATCGAGGTTCCGCTAAGTGTTCCGTACGTGTTGTTGGGTAAAGTACTCAAGATATCCACTCCCGGTGCCGCCAAGTCCACACTGGTCGGGCCGAAATTGGAAAAAGTGGCTAGATTGTCAAACTGGTCCGTGGCCGCCACGGCGACAATATTGTCGAGGTCATAGGCCGCTGGATAGAACGGATTCTGGTCGTTGTTTTGACCGATCCCGAACATGTTGCCGTTTCCTGCACCGGCGACGAAGATGTGCCCGGCAATTTGCGCGGCGCCAATCGCGTCGTAGAGTGCCTGAGAGAATTCCTCGTAGCCTCCCCAACTGTTATTGGAAATAGCCGCTCCGTTTTGAACGGCGTAGTTGATTGCCGCAACGGCATCGGCCACCGTACCGTTCCCTGAAGCATCCAAGAATTTGATCGGCATGATCTGAACACCCCAGTTGACTCCAGCAACGCCAACTCCATTATTGCCGGCGGCTCCGATCGTTCCCGCCACATGTGTTCCGTGGCTGTGATCATCCATGGGATCACTGTCATGGTTCGCGAAATCATAGCCGACCACGTCGTCAATATAGCCATTCCCGTCATTATCCAATCCATCGCCGGGAATCTCATCTTGATTCGCCCAAATATTCTCCGCCAGGTCCTCGTGCAAGTAATCCACTCCGGTGTCGATGACGGCAACGATCGTATTTCCCGCACAAGAGATTGTATTCCAGGCACGCGCTGCGTCGATATCGGCGTCAGTAAGCCCACCGGTTTGACCGACGTTCTCCATCGCCCAAAGGTCCGGGAATCTTGGATCATTTGGAACTTCCGCCAATTGGACTCGATAGTTCGGCTCCGCGTAAAGTACATTCGGATTGGTCCGGAATGCCGCAAGTGCGTTCGAGACGTTTGCTTCAGTTGAAAGCTGAATTTCGCAAAGACCTGGTATTAGCGAGAAGATTCGATGAACTTCCGCGCCCGGATATTCAACACGGATGGATGTTGCCAACGCCGAGGTAATTTCAGGTGCGCTATCGCGCAATCGCACTAACAGGCTCGTCGGTTCGATGCGATTTGGACTGAAATCAAGAGAAGTGGTGTATTCCATGTCAACTGCAGAGATCACGGAAAGCAAATCGCGGCGTTCGAGGTATTCAACTTCAAGACGTCTCGTTGATCCGTCTTTCTGGCGCAGCTTTGCAACTCGGTTCGAGAACCGTCTTGCCATGATGGTGTTCCTTAAGACAACTGGACGAGGACTTTAGAAATAGGCTGGCCAACTACTTTGCCAGGGAATCCGGGCGAACATGAAGAGAAGTGCTTACAGACCCGCGGGATCCATGATCCAATATAACCGGTAAAATTAAAAGAACCAGCACCACACAACGGCATATTCCTGTAGAATCTACCGCCAAACGCGCACAATCCATACAATCGTTACAAGATTCGCAACCTTCCCAGGTTTGGAGGATCCTTGCATGGCAGTTGGCATCGGTGCAATTGGCACGGATTGCCCGTGGAAAATGGATAATTCGACCAATTGCAATTCGCAGTTGATGGCTTCACAATCATGGGGGAGTGAAAAACGTCATCAATTTGGCCCGGAATTCGTTCGAGACGCGAAAGGAACCAAGAGATGGGAAAGGTTTATGTGGGTCTGAATGCTGAGTTTTCTCGGAGTAGTGACAAATCCTTCGAGTGGGCGGTCCAAGAGGCCGCTAAAATGGGCTACCGATGGTTCGAGCCCATGGTCCATTTCGGCCGCGAACTGATGAGCGAGGCGGGCTATTTCCATACGGTCTCGTTATTCGACGATCCCTTCCGGATCAAAGAGGCGTGCGATGCGGCTAGGCTGGAAATATCGGGGCTCCAGTGCCACGGACCATTGGGACGGCCGGACATCCATGGCGAGTATATCAAACTGGCAATTCGCGCCGCGTCCGAAATCGGTGTTCCCGTCGTCAATACGGACGAAGGGATCAAAGCAAAGTGGACAAGCGAAGAGGAAGATTTCGTCCTCATGAAATACACGTTACGGGAAGCCGCATTTGTCGCCGAACGCCGCGGGGTGAAGATCGGCTTGGAACCGCACTCCCAGTACTCCAAAACACCGGATGGGCTGGACCGGATCTATCATTTGGTCGACTCGCCAGCGATCGGTATCAACTTTGATACAGGGAACGCCTACCTTGCAGGCGAGGATGTCTATGCCTGGCTGAATCGCGTGGCTGAACGTCTTGTCCATCTGCATGCCAAGGACATATCTGTGGAGCATTCCGATGCGGAACGCGGTAAAGTAACGGGAACTCCTGTCGGCTGCGCCTGTGGCGAGGGCGTTTTGGATTGGGATCGTATCGTGAAAACAGTGCAGGATAAATGCCCACGCGATATTGTGTTTAGTGTCGAATGCGGAACACCCGGCCAGGCGGCGAAGAGCCTGGAACATCTGGGGAAATTGGTCCAGAGCACGTAGAATCACATTCAAGGAAACCACAGAATGTTTTGGCGTTATCTTGTTGCATCTTGCCGAGTGATTCTTTTTTTTGTCGTCGCATCACCGGCTTTAGGAGCCCAGTTATTCGTTGGCGCGGCATCGACGGACATCACACCGGGAAAACCAGTTCCTCTTCGTGGACAATTCCATTTGCGTATTTCCACGGGTGTTGAGACTCCACTCACGGCAAATGTCGTGGCGGTCGAGTCGTGCGACGGCGAGCAGTCTCTCGATCAGGTTGTGATTGTCTCGTGCGACGTGGTCGCCATTCCTACTGAAGTCCTCCAGCTCGTCCGCGAAAAGGTGAAGTTGCGGTTGACCGATTTGGATCCGACGAAGATCTTTCTCGCTGGAACCCATACACACACAGCGCCAGAATTCATGCCAGGTCAATGGATCCTTCCAAGTGAAGGCGTGATGCCGGCCGAGGAATACCAGCAGTTTTTTTCCAACCAGGTGGCCGATGCGATCTCCGAGGCCTGGCGAAACCGCGAACCGGGGAGCGTGACCTGGGGGCTCAGTCACGCCATCGTGGCATACAACCGGCGTGCCGTCTATGCGGACGGATCGGCGATGATGTACGGCGCGACGAATCTACCAAACTTCCGCGGATTGGAAGGTTACGAGGATCACGATATCGGGGTGTTGTTCTTCTGGAACCAACCTGGAAAACTCATGGCGATGGCTGTCAACATATCATGTCCTAGCCAGGAGGTTGAATCGCGATCGGCCATCAATGCGGATTACTGGCATCCAGTACGCGTAGGACTACGTCAGCGGTACGGCAGCGACCTCTGCGTCCTCGGTTTGATCGGTGCGGCCGGCGATCAATCGCCGCACCTGATGTATCGCAAGGCGGCCGATGAACGAATGCGGCGTCTGCGGGGTCTCGACCGGCTCGACGAAATCGCACGCCGTATCGTGGCGGCTGTCGATGATGCCTATGCAACTGTTAAAGATGATCGCCATGCGGACGCTCTGTTAATCCATCAAGTCGAAACAATCCCTCTCCCAATGCGCTTGGTTAACGAGGCCGAGTGTGCTGAGGCTAAGGCGAACTGCGAGGCAGCAGCTGAGACAATCAAGAAAGATCCGAAGGCTGCCGATCGTGAGTATCACAAAATGCTGTGGTACCAAGCAACAGTGGATCGATTCGAACGGCAGAAGACGGAACCGAATCCAATTCTTGAGACGGAACTCCATATTATACGAATTGGCGACGCGGTTGTCTGCACGAATCAGTTTGAACTCTTCACCGATTATGGGATTCGTATCAAGGGTCGCAGCAAGGCCGAACAGACGTTCGTCGTTCAGCTCGTTGGTCCCGGCACCTACCTACCGACCGATCGAGCGGTCCGAGGTGGCCATTACAGTGCCATCGTTCATAGCAACCATGTCGGCCCGGAAGGTGGCCAGATACTCGTGGATAAAACAGTCGAGTTGATTGATTCGATGTGGGCAACCGACAAATAGGCCGATGCTAGTTGCCGTTCGTTCCTGCGAACGAACATAAACAGTGCACTGTCGTTCGCTGCCGCGAACAGATGAAAATAAGAACAGAGTCACCATGACACCGGGAGAATCTGAATGCATACCAAACAACGAAAGCCACGCCAGCTTCTTCTAAAAGAGCGTCGCCGATTCCTGGCCAGTACTGTTGCGGTTGCGGCGAGTCCTTGGATCATACCACGCGCGGTCCTTGGAAAGGACAATCGGCTTCCCCCAAGTGACCGAATCACCATCGGCATGCTGGGTGTGGGTGTTCGTGGTAGCGATTCACTTCGTGCCATGTTTCCTCTCCCCGACCATCAGGTCGTGGCCATAGCGGACTGCAGAAAAGATCGCGCCCTGTTAGCCCAGAGCCAGGTCCAGGCGCACTACGCCCAGCGACTTGGCCGCGAGGCTTACCAAGGCTGTACAATCTACGACGATTTCCACGACGTCCTGATGCGGGACGACATCGATGTTATTTGGGGTTGTGTCCCCGACCACTGGCACACTTTTGTCTATACTCGGGCGATCGAAGCGGGCAAGGACCTTTATGGCGAAAAACCCCTTACCCGATGGATCGCCGATGGGATCAAAATACGCGATGCCGTACGGCAGTATGGCTGCGTGTTTCAAACCGGCACGCAACAGCGGAGCGATCCAAAGTTCCGGCATGCCTGCGAGCTGGCTCGCAATGGCTACTTGGGAAAGGTTCACACAATCTACGTGGGTGCTCCCGGCGGCCAATCCTATCCGGTGGAGCCTCCCTGCGATCCGCCCGAAGGATTCGACTACGACATGTGGACCGGGCCGGCACCCTATTTCCCGTTCGACAAGAAACGTTGCGAATGGCTTGCCATGTACATGATTTCACACTATTGCGCGGGATTCATCACAAACTGGGGTGTCCATCATCTGGACATCGCCGGCTGGGGTTGCCCGGAGGTATTTGAGAAGCCATTTGCCATCGAAGGGACTGGCGTGTTGCCAAGCGATGGCATGACCGACACCTGGATCTCATGGCAGACGGAGCTCACTTGGGCCAGCGGATTGAGGATGAGTTACACCAACAGTGGGAATCCCAACCTGCAAGGCTGCAAGTTCCAGGGCGATGAAGGCTGGGTCCATGTCAACCGCAAGGGAATTTCGGCGGAACCGGCATCGCTACTCGATGTGCAACTCGGCCCCAACGACGCTCCACTCCACGCCAGTCCTCCAGATGCCAATCCTTACACCGCGCAAACCGCTGATTTGTTTCGTTGCATGCGGACAAGGCAGGATCCAGTCTCGCCCGTCGAGGAAGGCCACGCCGCCAGCACGATCGGCAACGTGGCCGATATCGCGCTGCGTCTGGGACGGAAAGTAGAATGGGATCCGACTCAAAATCAATTTGCAGGAGATGATGAAGCCAATACCATGCTTTCACGAGCGGCTCGGAGCCCATGGGTCCTCTGAGCCAATTGTCTGGTAGTTTAGGATATTTCAATATGATTCGCATATTCTATTTCTTGATACAGTCATGGATGGTGTCCACAATCGTTGGAGGACTGCCAAGTGGCATGACCGCGACTGGAGCGGAAATTCCGGCCAGCGAGGCATGGGAGGCACTTCCCAAATATGAGCCGGGCCAGGATATGGCCGCGCTCCTTGCGATCGATCGCGAAGTGATCGCCGCCATGAAGACTCCTGAAAACCGAGCTGCCTGTGCCGCAAAACTGGCTAGAATCCTTACGCAGCGTGAAACGACGCATGCAGCTCGCCAGTATATCTGCCTGCAGCTCCGGCAGGTCGGAACAGCATCAGAAGTTCCACTACTCGAAAAACTTCTCGAACAATCCCAAACCGCGGAGATTGCGCGCTACGCGTTGGAATCCATTCCCGGCCCTGAAGCGACTTTGGTACTCCGGAACGCACTTTCGAAATCGGAGGGCAAGCAGCTTGTGGGCGTGATCGGTTCGGTCGCCAAGCGGAAAGATACGGCAGCCATCCAGGACTTGACCAGGTTGTTGGATTCTACCGATCCGCAAGTTGCCACGGCGGCAATTCGAGCCCTGGGAAACATCGCGGAAAGCAATGCAACGCACGTTCTCCTTAACCGCGCCGAAAAGGCCGGCATTCCAACGCCCCAAGTGCTCGCCTGCGCGTTGCTGCACGGCGCCACCGGGGATCCGCATGCCCAAGAGATCTATACAAAGCTAAGTCAATCAGGCCAGCCCGAGGGAATCCGCCGGGCCGCCCTGGAAGGATTGCTTCGGCTCGAGGGAGAACGAGGGGAAACGACGGTTCTTGGATGGCTTTTCAGTGATGATACGGATCGGCGCCGTATTGCAACAGGGCACCTCCAGCAATTTTCGGACGAACAACTTGACAAACTGCTCGCCGGATTGGCCGATTTGCCGGATGCCAACAAGCAAACCGTTGTCGAACTTGCGGTAGCTCGGCGCGGGGCCAAGATGCTACCCATGGTTATGTCATTCGTCGAATCTTCCAACAATGATTTGAAAGTCGTGGGAATTCGTAGCCTGGGGATGATTGGTGATATTTCGTCCATCCCAATACTCATTGATAGGCTCCCAGCCGGAGGGGACGTGACTTTAGCCGCCCAATCGGCGCTAAGGAACCTTCCAAGAAAAGAGGTTGTCTCGGCGCTCCTCGATGCGTTAAAGAATCGCGACGAATCCCGTGTCCCGGTGATTGACCTTCTCATGGATCTGCAATGCAACGACGCGATTGATCCGCTGATCGAAATCGCGGCTGACGCGAATCCCACCCTCTATGGGCCGGCCTTGGATGGCCTCCGAGGAATCGCCGCACCCAACAATACGGATATCCCCAGGCTGATCAACCTTCTTTTGAGAAGCCAGGCGGGAAAACATCGCGATGAGGTGGAGAAGACCATTCTGATCGTCTGCGATAAACTCCCGGCCAACGCGAATCGGTCGGAACTGGTACTCGCCGCGTTGGTTAAGGTCGATCCATCCGAGATGCCAAAGTATCTTCCCATGCTGGGACGCCTGGGCGGCAGCCAACCACTTAGAATCGTCGAGGCATCGCTGGCCAGTCCGGATGAGGCAGTGCGGGAATCCGCGGAGAGAGCACTCTGCAACTGGCCCAATGCGGATGTGGCCACCAAACTTCTCCACCTGGTCTCCGAGGCTGAGAATCCAACGTCTCGTCGTAGGTCTCTCCGCGCCTACATTCGCGTCGTTTCGCTGAAAAGTGATCGCCCGGACACCGAAACACTGGCCATGCTCCAACAGGCCTTCAACTTGTCGGATGGAGCCGATGAAAAGCGACTGGTCATTGCGCGTACATCCACGGTTCGCACGATGGAAGCTGTAAACTGGATTGCCCAGTTCCTAGACGATCCGGAACTCGCCCAAGCCTCTTGCCATGCCCTCGTCGAATTGGCCCATCATCGTTTCCTACGCCATCCGAATATGAAGCAATTTGGACCCATTTTGGAGAAAGTTAGCAAAATTAGTGATGATCCGAGCATTGTGGAGCGCGCCAAGCGCTATCGGCTGGGACTCTGATTCGGGCCAGAATAACCTGGCGATACATGGTTCATCCCACATCCGCTGCAGCATCTGTTGAATCTAGAAGCCCGGCTTCTGATCAAAGCCGGGCTTCTTCCCTGTCATATTTTTTCTAATCAGGGTATATATTCTCTATGCTCGATGCGGCAAGGATACTTATTCATGTTCAACGAAACGCACCCTGTTTTCACGCTCTTGTTGCTCGCTGGACTTTTTCATATTAGTCTGGCCAACGAGGTGTCCAGGCTCCGTTTGGTTCCCTTTCCCAAGCAGATTGAATTGCAGAAAGGCGTGTTCGCTCTGACGGGCAAGCTGGTCTTGGAAGCACCGGATGAAACAGCCGAGTTATTCACCGGACTGATCAACGGAGAATTGCATCGTGCCAGTCTGCCGGCTGTTGAAGTGTGCCACTTGACCGAGACAACCAATACTTTGCGGATATCGTGCGAATCCGGTCAGAGGATCCCGCAGATCGAGCTTGCCTCCAATGCCAGCCTCGAAGGTTATGCCTTGGAAATTCACCCCGATGAGATCATCTGCAGTGGAACTGATTCAGCCGGTTTGTTCTTCGGTGTACAGACACTTTGCCAACTGATTCGAGCCAACCGCATCGGCAACGGCTTGCCCTGTTTGAAGATCCGTGATTGGCCATCCCTTCGCTGGCGGTGTTTTCAGGACGATTTGACTCGTGGACCCAGCTCGACCTTGCGGACACTCAAGCGAAACGTCGACTTGGGAGCCGGGTTGAAGATGAACTTGTTTACTTACTACATGGAGTATCAATTTGCCTTCAAAAAACACCCGCGTATCGGGCCCGCAAACGGTTCACTCACCCCAGAGGACCTGTCCGCATTGGTTGAATATTCCAAGCCGCGGCATGTCGATATCCTGGGTAACCAGCAGTCGTTCGGGCATTTGGCACATATACTCAAGCACGAAGAATATGCTCCGCTTCGAGAAACGGGCGATGTTATCTGCCCAACGAGGGAAGATACGTATCTGTTATTAAACGACTTGTACTCTGAAGTCTGCCCCCTGTTACCATTCGAAATGTTCAATGTCTGCTGCGATGAAACATGGGGATTGGGGACCGGACCATCGAAGACATTGGCTGATCAGATCGGCGTTGGTGGGGTTTACGTGCAGCATATCCGTCGTGTGCACGGCATGTTGAAGTATACCTACGGAAAACGAATGATGATGTGGGGCGATATCATCCTGCAACATCCCGACAAACTCGATCAGATTCCCAAAGATACCGTGATGCTTACCTGGGGCTACGATGCAGCCCCGGATTTTGAGCATCAGATCGACCCATTTGCCGAATCGGGGTACGAATTCTTTGTATGCCCAGGCATCAGCAACTGGAGCCGCATCCTTCCCGATTTCAGCATCGCGACAACCAACATTTTCAATTTTGTTCGGGACGGAGCCAAGCACAAAGCGCTCGGCATGCTCAACACGGCTTGGGAAGACGACGGCGAGGCTCTGAAAAGTTACAATTGGTACGGCTACGCCTGGGGTGCTGAGTGCGCCTGGAATGCCTCCTCGACATCTACCGAAGAATTCAACCAGCGGATTGGGGCCGTTCTCTTCGGGGAACCGGGCTTTCATTTCGGACAGGCAATCACTTTATTGGGCAAAACACATCCTATTCCGGGAATGAACGGCATGTTCAATAGCCGGTTCTGGGAAAATGATTTTCAACGCGCGGCCGGCGATGCGTCGGCGCAGGCGGCGGCTCGGCATCTTCTGGAAGTTGTGGAGCCGGCCATCGAACATCTGCTGGCTTGCAAAAAGGATGCCACGTCCAATGCCGAACTCCTCGATGCCTTCCTTCTGGGCGCCCGGCGCATGGAACGGATTGGCCTGCGGGTGCTGGACGGGCTACGGGCGGCCGAGGCATATACCGAAGCTTGCGAAACACCCGATCGGGCTAGACGGTTAAAACGGCTGGAGGAGGTTCGGCAACTCATCGAAACGAATCGCCAATCGCACGCCGAATTGGGAAAGGAGTTTGAACGGATCTGGCTCGAAGAAAGCAAGCCATATGCACTTGATTGGACGCTTGCGCGTTACGAAAACCTCGTCCATTGGTATGCAGACCTGGCCGCCCGAGTGGCAGATGCCCACAAGAAGGCAGCGGCTGGCGAAGCCCTGCCGGCCCCGGAGCAGATGGGCTTCGCCCTGCCATGAACCAGGCTAGCC
>JAFGFZ010000239.1 GCA_016930815.1 Pirellulales bacterium
GCATATCAGGAATAACTCGTATTGCTGGATTTATTGGATCAAAGCAAATCAAGCGAACAATCCGAAGAATCCATCATATGAGTAGAAATGGGATTCTTCTTCGATGGATGTTCCTGACGGCTGGCTGGCTGATCACCCCCTTCCTAGGCGACCCAGCGGGCGGCCAGATCTGGATGCCGGCCCCGAAACGCGAGGAGCGAGCGACCTGCGTTCGCGATCCTGCGTGCCTTCCCCATGCACGGCTGCCCGCGATCGGACCTCCGGTGACGATCGCAACCCCGCCTGAAAACGTGCCCAAGAAATACATGGCACTCGATGAAGCCATTCGTGTCGCGCTGGACCATTCCGAAGTGGTCCGCGTTCTGGCCGGAGTCCAGGCCGTTGCCAGCGGCTCGACAATCTACGATCCACCGATCGCCGGGACGGCCATCGAGGAACAAAAAGGCCGGTTTGATCCGTCCGTGGGTGCCGACAATCTTTTTAATCGAGATGAGAAACCGAATGAATCGTATATTTACGATCCCGCTCTTCCAGATGATCCAACTCCAATAGGGGTGAAGATCGCTGGGCCACGTAAGGATACCTACAATCTCGATCTCGGCCTCTCGAAAACGACCATCACCGGCGGATCGGCACAATTCGGTGTACGGACGAATCCAACTCGTTTTCAACCTGGACAGTATCCGCTGAATCCACGCACCGATTCTTCCCTTGAACTGTCATTCACGCAACCGCTGTTGCAGGGAGGCCGCATTGGCCCGAACTTGGCGCCGATTGTCATAGCCCGCATCGATACCGAACGATCCTATTTCCGGTTCAAAGAGAGCATGCAGCAGATGGTCCGCGGCGTGATCGATGCTTACTGGTCTCTGGTCTACGCCCGCGTCGATCGTTGGGCGAGGCAGCAGCAGGTGGAGCAGGCCGAACGGGCCTACAAAGAGACCGAGGCGAAATTTCGCGCCGAGCTTGTGGATATTGGTGATGTGGCGCAGACCCAACTGGCTCTCGCCAATTTCAGGGCGAATCTGGTACTGGCCGAGTCGAATGTACTGGCGCAAGAAGCCGCGCTCCGCAATATTCTCGGCCTGCCCCCATCCCATCAATTCGAACTGGTCCCCGATTCACCGCCATCGGCCGAGGAACTGCCCATCGATTGGCAGCGTATCGTGGCCTTGGCGGAGGAGCGGCGGCCCGATCTGATCGAATTGAAATTGATCCTCGAGGCCGACCAGCAGCTTCTGCTGCAGGCCAACAATCGGGCCTTGCCGCAAGTTGATGCGGTTGCCATCTATCGCTGGAATGGATTGGAGGGGTACGCGCCCATTCCCGGTTCCTCCATTTCCTCAGGATTCGGCGCGTCGACCGATTGGACATTGGGTGTGACATTCTCCGTGCCGCTGGGCCTTCGGGAAGCCCGTGCCGGCTTGCGCCGGCAGGAATTGGTCATCGCCCGCGACCGGGCGAATCTGGACCAAGGCCTGCATAGCGCCGTGCACATCCTGGCGGAGAACGTCCGGAACCTGGCCTATCTCTACGCCCAGTACAACGCGCTAACAAATGCTCGAAAAGCAGCTCGTAAGAACCTCGATATCCAAGTCGCCGAGTATCGCGCGCGGCGTGTCATCTTTTTGAACGTGTTGCAAGCGATCACCGCCTGGGGTGATGCCGTCAGCGCGGAAGCCCGGGCACTCACGCTGTACAACACGGAACTGGCGAACCTGGAACGGGAAACGGGGACAATCCTGGAGACGCACGGGATCACATTTGTCGAAGAGCGCTACGGTTCCATCGGCCCGCTTGGCCGGCTCGCCCAACGGCCATGTTATCCGCATTCCATCCGCCCCTGCCCCAATGCCAAACGCTATCCAAGAACGGAGAAACCGGCCGAGGAATCTTTCGATTTGAGCACTCCCGCTGGCCGCCGCATCGAACCGGCCCCAGAACGGCTGCCACCCCCGGTGTTGGATACGGTGCCATCGGAACCTGGAAGTTAGTCCATCTCCTCATTCGTAGCGTAACGCATCGATTGGATCGAGCCGGCTTGCGCGGCGGGCCGGATAATAGCCGAAGAAGATTCCGACCGCGGCGGCGAATAGAATGGCGATCACGGCTGCCGGGAACGATACAACAACCGGCCATTCGGTACCCGAAGTCAGGGAACTGATTGCCTTCGTAATTCCAGCCGACGCGGCAATTCCCAGAACCAATCCAACAACCCCCCCAATGCATGAAAGCAGGACGGATTCCACGAGGAACTGCCGCAGGATATCCTTCGGCCGAGCCCCCACCGCCATCCGGATCCCTATTTCTCGAGTTCTTTCGGATACCGAGACCAGCATGATATTCATGATCCCAACGCCACCGACAATCAGCGAGATCCCGGCGATGGAGGATAGCATGAGCGTCATCGTGCCCGTAATGATACCCAGAATATTGGCGATCTCGGTGGTGTTATGAACCTCGAAATCTTTAATTTTTCCCGCCGCGATATGGTGGCGGTCCTGGAGTAGCTGATCAATTTCGCTGGTCGCTTCCGCCATGTGATGGACGGACCGGGCGGAGACCAGGATCGCATGCACATAATCAAACTCGGATCCTTGAATTCGTTTTCGGACCGTGGTGTAGGGCATCAGGACAATATCATCCTGATCTTCCCCCACCATGTTGGCTCCTTTTTTTACCAAAACACCAATCACTCGGAATGGGATATTCCCGATCCGGATCGTGCGTCCGATTGGGTTGGATGTCTGGAACAACTTGGCGACAATGGTATGCCCGATCACGCAGACTTTGGCTGCCGAATTGATTTCCCGTTCGGTGAAGAAACCGCCGCTTTGAGTTTCCCAATTCCGGACCAGCAGAAAATCCTTCCCAACGCCGATGGCCTCCCTGGGATTCCAATTCGCATTGCCATACACAACGTGGGCTCCCGTCATGAGAATTGGAGAGGCCGCCAAGACAAAGTCACATTCCTCGGAGATGGCCCTGGAATCGCGTGAGGATAGGGATGGAACTCCCGATTGTCGGACACCGCCCCGGCGGCGGGATCCGGGCGTGACCACGATCACGTTCGTGCCTAACGCTTCGAATTGGCCCTGAACCAACTGGCTTGCGCTTTGACCAATCGATACCATGGTCGTCACGGCGGCGATTCCAATGACAACTCCCAACACGGTCAAGCTCGCGCGCATCTTGTTCTTCGCCAATGCCCGGATCGCTACGCGAATTGTTGCAAAAAATCGCATCGGGACAGGATCATCATTGGATTAAGGGCAAATCAGGCTTGCATCAACCATCATTTTGTCTTCAACCTCGTCACCAGCTTCTGCCCGGGTTTCAGGTCGCCTGACACCATTTCCGAAAACTTATTATCACTCAATCCGACGACGACTTTGACAGCTTTCAGGGAATTCCCTTCGACGATCCAAACGTGTTTTTGTTTCTCGCGTCGTTCCGCGTCGGCCCTTTCTGCCGCTGATAGGACTTGTTCTGTCGCATTGTCATCCTCGTCCTCCGTCGTTGGCACCTCCTCTCCTTCCAGGAGTTTCTTGTCTTCGTTTCGCACATACTTGGCATCGGGGAAAAATCGCAGCGCGGCATTTGGAATTTTGATCACGTCATGGCGTTCGTCGACACGAAACGATATTTCGGCGGTCATGCCAGGCAGTAATTTCATGTCGGGATTCGGGGTCACGACCACTACAGGGTACGTGACGACATTCTGGGTGATCGTCGAGCTGACTCGGATCTGTTCGATTTGGCCCGTGAACACCTCGCCCCGCCACGCATCCACGGTGAACTCGACACGTTGCCCTTCCTCCTTCGCTTTCATGATCATTCCCATATCGGCTTCATCCACCGATGCGAAAACGTGCATTTTTTTATCCATATCAACGGCGACCACGAACATCTCGGGCGTTTGAAATTGCGATGCGAGTGTTTGCCCCATATCGATTTTCCGATCGATCACGATCCCATCCACTGGTGAAGCAATCACAGTATATTCCAGATTCGCACTGGAGTTTTCCAAATTGGCTATCGCTTGATCAACCGAGGCCTCGGCCACCGTGAGTTGGGCCTTGAGAGAAAGTGTGGCATAGATATACTGATCCATTTCCGTACCAGAGATGTAATCCGGATTCTCCTGTTGCAGGGTCCTGGCGCGTCTCTCGTCATTTTCCGCCTGTTTCAGTAACGCTTTGACCCGTTCGACTTCAGCTCTCCGTGTCGCCAGCAATGCCTCATCCCGGCGGACATTGGCCTCGAACAGTTTCGGATCGATCTTCGCCAGGATATCTTTTTCCTTGACCCGATCATTAAAATCAACGTTAATTTCGGTAATTGGTCCCGAGACAAAGGAGCCAATTTGCACCGACTTGACTGGTTTGATCTCGCCGGTCGAGTTGACTTCCGCGATGATATCGCCTTTTTCAACTTCCGCGAGCATCCATTCTGGCTTGTTATGTTCGACCCAATAGGAGTGGGCCGGATAATACAGGCCAGCCCCGATCGAGCCGAGAATCAGAACAGCGATCAGTAGTTTCAATAAGAGTTTCATTCGAATGGACTCAGACGCGTTCTCCCGGCCCAGGAAAGCGCTTGGTTGGGGTAATGATCCTTATCGAATTGTCTGGGTATTCTAGATGCCCTTTGCACTGGCACGATCGGTGGGCAAGGGACTGCCACTGGATCCCATGATAGCCACTCAGGTCGATCGAGTGAATCATATCCTCGGAGAGCCTTGCTGGCAGGGTGGAACCGGGGCCGGACATGGTGCCGGACATGGTTGTCCTGATCCGGATATCGGCGGGACATCGGCAGATCGTGCCAAGAACTATGCCTCAGAAACGGTCTCGCGATTCCAATTCACTTCGAGCAGATTCTCGATCTGCTGGACGCCATCGATGCGTCGGACGGTCTCTTGGGCCATCTGTTTCTGATAATACGAATTGACATTCCCATGAAGCGTAATTTCGCCCCGTTTCGCGGCAAAATGGACCTGGGATTCACTGATGTACGGACTGGAACGAAGGGCCTCATGGACGCGTTCCCACAAGGGCGGCTCCGGCAAAACGGCGTCAATGGAATCCAGCATGAGAGGTACCCGGAATAGGCAGGTGTCCAGAAGAAGTGTGTCCTCGCAATATATAGAATCCTCGGCGCGCCGTTGGCGAACTATTCAGGCAGGAATCTGTGTTAACTGGAGAAATTTGAGAGACCTGGCCGTTTGTGCCGATTCTGTCCGATATGCATCGGCGTCTCGTCATAGACGATCTTTCCAAACGAGGCTCGAACGAGGACGCCATCCATGGCGGGTAGTTCTTTACCCCACGGGCAGTTCTTTACCCCAACAGCCACGCCGGCCGAACGCCGGGAGGCGGGAGATGGATAACACGAGCCGACGCGATATCTGGTTGTGCAAGGACCTCGGTCAAGGCGGCGGCCGGGGGGTCGCTATCCAGGTTGAGGACACCGATGGCCATCCCGCCCGGCTGGTCCCCCGCCCGGCCGACTGCCATCTGTGCGATATTCACCCGATGGTTCCCGAAGATGGTACCAACGATACCGATTATCCCGGGCACGTCCTGATGGCGGAAAACGAGGAGGGTCCCATCCAAGAAGGCTTCGATGCGGTATTGGTCGATTTCGGCCAGTCGTGGCATGTTGTGGCCGAAGAGCGTCCCGGTCGCTCGGCGGGACCCTTGATCGGTGATGACTTCGGCCGTGATTGCCGACCGGAAGGCGCCCATGTCACGGCGGCGTTCTTCGATCAACTCGATTCCCCGCTCGTCGAGCAGTGCCATTGCATTCACGAGGTTGACCTCGGCGTCCAGGGCGCCCTGGAGCAGGCCTGCCGCGAAGACCGAGGAGAGGATACTCGTCTCCTTTTCCGCGATTTCGCCTCGGTAGGTCAACCGGCATTGCCGAATCCCTCCTTCGTGGAGTCCAGCCATCAAGAGTCCGAGCCGATAGGCGATGTCCAAAAAGCCTCGCAGCGATTCGAGCGTTTTGGCATCCAGTGGCCCGATATTGACACCGTGGCGAATCGTGCCTGTTTTCAGGTAGTCCAGCATCAGGGCGACCGCCTCGGTGGCGACTTGGGTTTGGGCCTCCTCGGTACTGGCGCCCAAATGGGGCGTTGCAACAACGCCTGGCATGCCAAAGAGGGGGTTGTCGGTGCATGGTTCACCGGAATACACATCGAGGGCAACGCCGGCGATCTTGCCCGATTTCAGGCCATCGACCAGGGCCGCCTCGTCGAAAATCCCGCCCCGCGCGCAGTTCACCAGCCGGACGCCAGGCCGAAGTGATTCGATCTGCTTCGGTCCGATGAGCCCCCGTGTTTCGTCCGTTAGCGGGGTATGGACGGTCAGATAATCCACGCGTGGAAGCATCTCATCCAGTGTTTCAACATATTCAATTCCCAGTTCCCGGGCCCGGTCGGCGGATGTGAAGGGATCGAAACCAAGGACATGCATTTCGAATGCCTGGGCACGCAGGGCGACAACTTGGCCGATTCGCCCCAATCCCACAATACCGAGTGTCTTGCCGGCCAGTTGGCACCCCATGAACTTTTTCCGATCCCAACGGCCCTCGATCAGACTCTGATAGGCCGGCGCGATATTCCGGGAGAGTGCCAGCATCATGGCCATGGTATGTTCGGCCGTGCTGATGGTATTTCCACCGGGCGTATTCATCACGACGATTCCCGCGCGGGTTGCCGCATGCTTGTCGATGTTGTCGGTGCCGACACCGGCCCGTGCAATCGCCTTGAGGCGGCAATTGCCCTCGAGTACATCCGCGGTCAACTTGACCCCGCTACGGCAGATGGCTCCATCAAAATCCGCGAGTGCTTCGCGGAGCGCGGCGCCCGCCAGGCCTGGACGGACCTCGTATTGGATGTCATCGGCCGCTTTCAGTAGATCCAGGCCCTCCTGGGCTAAATTGTCCAAAACGATGATTCGGTACATAGGATTGTCGATATAGGATTCGTGGGAAACGGACTTTAAAGAACGCATCAAATTCAAACTGGCAGGAAGGTTAGCCAGCATTTTTCTCACGGAATTCCAACATGAAATCGCGCAGGGATGTAACGCCTTCCAGGGGCATGGCGTTGTAGATCGACGCCCGCATGCCACCGACGGAGCGGTGCCCCTTGAGAGAGCATAGGCCCCGCTTTTCGGCCTCGGTAATGAACTGGCTGCTCAACGCGTCACTCGGAAGACGGAACGTAACATTCATGACGGAACGGAA
>JAFGFZ010000240.1 GCA_016930815.1 Pirellulales bacterium
ACCTGGAGAGTTCGCGTTGAGTGCCGCCGTGGCGACACCCCATGATCATGCCGAGTATGTTATCGAGGTCGCGGATCAGCAGCGAATTGGCCAGCCACCGAAAACGGATGGTTGGGCGGACTTCCGAATCGTTGAAATGGGTACCATTCGGATCAACCAGCCTGGGAAACACGTTGTCACCGTGCGATCTCGCGACACCCAAAGTTGGAAAGCGATCAATCTACGCTGGGTCAAGCTAACTCGTGCTGAATGATTCGGATTTCGGATCCATCTTTTGAAACGGTGCTTGGCGATTGAACACGAAAACACTAAGAATGGAAGCGACAATGAGAGCGGCACCAATGTAAAAATGCCTATGAGGCCATTCATCCAATACAAGAGCGGCATATAACGTCGCCAGAACCGCCTCGCCCAACAGGGTCATGTTGACGATGTAAACCGGAATTTTACGGGATGCCCAATTGAGGATGGAATGCCCAATAAGATTCGGACCAATTGCCATTAGCAACAGTAGAATCCAGCTTTGTGCGGGAAGATCCCAGAAATTCAATCCCTTGATCAGGATCACGACAAAAGTAGTGATTGCGGCAATACCATAGACGGTGAAAAGATACGGCAGGCAATCCATGGTCTCTTTGAAGGCTCGGGCGATCACGAGATAGGCAGCGACGAAGAATGCCGAAAGAATGGCCAGGAAATCCCCGGCTAGGGCATTGCCGTGGACTTGAAAATCGCCTGATGTGATGAAGTACATGCCGATGAAAGCGACCAGGAGGACCGGAAAAAAACCCTTGGATATGATTTCGCGCAGGATCACGATCGATAATATCGAGCCGAAAATTGGGTGCGTGCTCTCCAGAAAAATTGAATTGCTCACCGTGGTCCATTGAACGGATTTGATCCACGTAACAAAATGCATCGAAAGAAATAATCCGGCAAAAAAGAGAGAGAATCGTTGTTTCTTGGAATAGGAACTGATTGGAAAAGAGGAGCTTCTTACAAATGGTGCAATGATCAGGACACTGAAAACCAATCGGTAGAATGTGATAATTAATGGGTGAATGTCTCCCATCCACCGGACGAGGACGGAGCTCCAAGAAAGGATGACGATTCCGAAACAGAGCTTCAGGTAAACAGACATGGAAGACGGCGATCGTGATCTGGATGATGACTCAACCGGTCCAGGGCCCGGGCAAACCGCGTCGGTGAATCCGGGTCGAACGGAAAATAGAGAGACGGCTCGATCAATTCCAATTCCATCAACCACGGCTGGCCGGCCGGTGACCGGACCAGGTCCACGCGGGTATAGAGCAGGTCACTTCCGATGGTGTGGATGACTTTCCGACCCGCTGCCAGAAGATCGGGGGCGATTTCGACGGGGCGAATCTGCCCGCCATGTTCTTCTTGGACACGGAAATCACCCGGCTTGGGCCTTTTCAGGACGGCGTGGCTGTATTCGCCGCCAAAGTAGAACAAGGAATACTCGCCTTCCTCGACAACGGATTGGACAAATGGCTGTGTCAGGAAAGGGCGGTCTTTGAATATCGCCTGGACTTGTTCGATTGCCTCATGCGGCAACCGGCTAGGAAGCCGAAATGTGGCATCGGCATTCGCTCCGATGATCGGCTTGACAATGACCTCATCCGCTTGGAATAGACGATGGACATGAGAAAGTGTCTCGTCATGAAAGTTGTGAAACCACTGGGTGGGAACGATTGGAATTCCGTGAACCTGCAAGTCCCTGAGATAACTTTTCTCCATGTTCCAGCGGACGACTCGGAGTGGATTCTCGAGCCTGGCTCGCGATTGATCGATCTCTTCCAGCGCCCGGATAAATTCCCCTGCCCGGTTCTGATAGTCCCATGTGGAACGGATCACGACAACATCGTAGTTGTTCCAGCGGATGCCGGGCGTATTCCAAGGAATCTCGTCAACCTGCCAGCCTAGCTGCGCGAGTGGTTCGAATGTCAAATCATCGTAGATGCAAAAGCCGGTGGTGTTCTCCATCGTCAGATAGGCGCATTGTTTCCGGCAAGTCATGTTGGAACCGCAAGAAGGTGACTTTAACGCCATGGGGGAGGTGAACGCTCCGCTAGGGATCGAATTCAGTTTATACGATTCTCCGCTTCTTAGCCAACGTCGTCAGAAAGCGCTCCCTTGCGTTTCACACCGGTGGCTGGTCAATGAATCGGTGTTCAAATTCGGTCATGGTCTCAGGTTGGTGCTGCCTCCGCTCCCAGGCGGCCTGGTGGAGCGAGTAGAAACCGGAGAGGATGACTCCAATACCACCAAGGGTGAGAAGTGCCTGGGGCGAGACGGCCATCGCGGCCAGTACCATCCCCGCAGCGGATGCGCTGAAACGAATCACGCCGTTGAGGAAAACCATCATCCCCATGTAGCGGCTTGTATCGCCGCCAGGTGGGGCGAAGTGCGTGACTCCAATTTGCCACCAGAGGATCCACCATCCGCCTTGCACACTCCCGCGTAAAATCCGGCCAGCTACGGGAAGGAAAACACGCGCGGGCGGGAAGAGTGCCGCGACGAGCGGTGTTATTGCAAGAAGGATCGCGTCGAGGCCCCAGACGAAGCGGACACACGCCCACGAGATCCAGGGGTTGCTGCGGTCAAACAGATTTCCCAGAACACCGGTCGCGACAAAGGCGGCGAGTGCTGGCAGGGCGTGCATCAGGGAAACACAACCTACGTACCCGAATCCCAGGTCGTGGCTTAGAAAGGCCCATATCAGAGGGAAATAGAGCATTTGGAAGAAGCCGTCCAAAAAACACCCGATGAGGTAACGGCGGTATCGACTGTCGCGGACCAATAAGGTGAATGCCTCCCGAAAGCTCTTGCCGATTTCCGGCTTGCCCTTCTTGGAAGCGAAGTCCAATGTCTCGTCGACTTGAATCTTTCGGAAGCAGACAAAACTCGCCAGGCTGAGCGATCCGGCCAGAACCAGGAATATCTGGACGACATGGTCCGCGGACCAGAGGAGTATCTGAGTTCCCCTTGAAATCGATGCGGCGTCACTGGTCGCTTTGGGCAATTCGGTTGCCACGTGGAGGATGAGTGCCGTCGTGATACTGGAGGCGAGAAAGCAGAGCGATGACCATTTCCGCACCTCACCGGTCGCGTGCCCTCGATGCTCCACGGGATAATTCACCCGCAGAATAGTGGTAATCGCCGGCCGGGTGACAATTTCAAACATGGCCCCGACACCCAGCAGTGTCAGGAACCAGAAGGCGTTTCCGCTGGCAATGGCCATCGCCAGACTGCATATCCCTGCGGCGACACCGGGGATGAAGACGAACGGCATCTTCGGGCGTGAAGCCATTCGGGTTCCAAGGTAGAGGGCAGCGATCATTCCGATGCCGGAATACAACTCCCTGAGTGGCAGATGCCAGTTGGCGGCTTGAAATGATTTAATCGCGATTATGGGGGTGTTCAGCAGAATACCTCCGGCGGACGCGTCCAGCAGGGCGTACGCCAGATGCAAGCGATACGTCCGCGCCGCGTTGCCTGACAGGTGGGGCCCGCGAAGAAAATATCCAGCTAAGGTTAACTTGGCCACTTGGCGTTTCTCCCGACTTCGAAACCTCACTAACCATGGGCTTCCACGATGGTCGATGCCATCGAAGGGCCGGCCATTGCCGATATTAGCCGGAATTTCTCGCAGTGGATGCGGTTGTTCCCCATCCTTTTCCGCCGTAGACGGCATTGGGACTGTCGTTGACGGCGGGTCGTGTGGTACAAATAACAGTCATCCCCGTTCCCAATGGCCCCCACTGGTGCGACTGGGGGCGGGGATGGGAAATACAATAGGTAGTGTTTTGAATCCCTGAAATCATGCTCAACAAAAAATGCCGAACCAGGCACTATATACCAAATAAGGACCACGCAACGCCATCCAGCAATCTGGAAATCTCGGATGGCTTGCCCTCGGTACGCTGAACGTATTCGATAGCAGGAGGAATACTGGTCACTGTGAAAATTGCACTAGGTCTTCTGGGATGGTTGGTGGTCTCATTAGCCGCCGGTTGGATTGGATCGCGGTACATTCCAGGGGAGTGGTACGCTTCGCTCAACAAGCCTGCTTGGACTCCGCCCGACGTGATTTTCGCACCGGTCTGGACGGTCCTCTATGTGCTGATGGGTACGGCTGCGTGGCTTGTCTGGTGGCGTGCCGGCTTTGCCGGCGCCGGAGTGCCGCTAGGCCTGTTTTTCGCTCAATTGATCTTGAATGGATTATGGTCCTACCTCTTTTTCGGGCTCCATCGTATCGAATTCGCGTTCTTAGAGATTCTCGCGTTGTGGGTGACGATTCTGGCCGTCACGGTGCTATTCTGGCGTGAGGACTGGCGTGCTGGGATGCTGATGATTCCGTACTTGGCGTGGGTTGGATTCGCATCATGCCTGAACTTCGCACTATGGCAATTGAACGTTTGAATAAGCCGATGTTTATGCCTGACGATCATGCGATATCTTGGAATGAGATCGCGATCCAAGGAGTCGGATTTCATGAAGAGTCCCGAAAAGACAATGCAACGCGAAGATATCATCCTCGATTCGATCAATGAAGGTGTTTTTACCGTCGATCGGAACTGGCGTATCACGGCCTTCAACAAGGCTGCCGCGCGGATTACCGGAGTTTCACGGGAACTGGCCATTGGCAGCCTTTGCTGTGACGTATTCCGAACCAATGTCTGCGAAAGCAACTGCGCACTGCGGCGGACAATGGCCAGTGGCCAGCCCGTAGTCAACGCCACGGCATATATTATTAATCAGCATGGCCAGCGGATTCCCATCCGGATCTCCACCGCGCTTCTGCTGGATGATCAGGGGGCGGTTGTTGGTGGGGTTGAGACGTTCCAGGACCTGACTCAAGTTGAGCAACTCCAGAAAGAACTTCAGGCCAAGTACACGTTTGAGGACATCATTGGTCGAAGCCCGGCCATGTTGAGATTATTTGAGATCCTGCCGCAAATATCTTCAAGCACCAGTACCGTCCTCATCGAGGGGCCAAGCGGTACGGGTAAGGAACTGTTTGCCCGCGCCATTCACAATCTCTCTAGTCGGAAGAGAAAGCGGTTTGTTGCCGTGAATTGCGCATCGCTCCCGGACACGCTTTTGGAGAGCGAGCTATTCGGACATAAAGCCGGCGCATTCACCGATGCGAAGCGCGACAAACCGGGGCGGTTCGCATTGGCTGACGGAGGGACCATCTTCCTGGATGAGATCGGCGATATCTCATCCGCCATGCAGGTACGACTTCTCCGGGTACTCCAAGAACGGGTGATCGAGCCTTTGGGCGGAGTCGAAACGATTCCGGTCGACATCCGCATCGTGGCCGCGACGAACAGGGATCTGGCCGCTATGGCTCGAGCCGGGACGTTCCGCGAGGACCTCTATTATCGGATCCGCGTGATCCATCTAAAACTACCAAGCCTCTCTCAACGCCGCGAAGACATACCCCTCCTGGTGAACCACTTAATCTCGAAGCTCAATCGATTGCAGGGCAAGGATATCGCTGGGGTCTCTGACGAAGTCATGGCAAGGCTGATGGAGCACGACTATCCGGGAAATGTCCGCGAGTTGGAGAACATTATCGAACAGGCGTTTGTCCTATGCCGGGGTAGCTTGATCGAGTTGAACCACCTGCCACCGGAAATGCGCCCGGCAACCATTGCCGGTCGGGATGAGCGGCCGATGAGCCTTCAAGCAATGGAGAAATTTTTGATTTCAGAAACGCTCCAGCGCCGTAAGGGGAATCGCAAGGACGCCGCCAAAGACCTGGGTATCAACGTCAGCACCCTCTACCGGAAGATCAAGGATCTTCGAATCGAAATGCCCGATATTGATGGCCGGAGTCGTCGGAAATAGAAGTGCATCATGCACTTTCTAGGGGATATCGCGAATCCTGGAATCAAGGTTTGACAAAGCAACTAGACTTCGAGCACCGATGAAACAGTCCAGGGTTCCCGTGCCGGACGAGCGCGCAGTCCATTCGCCTCATCGTCGTCTAGGAACTCCTCTTTCGCCGGATCGAACTTGAGTTTGCGTTGGAGGATCCAAGCCAGCGCGGCCGCGTGGCAGGCCGTGTGTGAACGCCGCATGACCTTCGAATTGGCCGCCGGTAGGCCCCGCGACTTGATCACGTCATCGAGGGCCTGGCAGAGCCCGATCGTCAGGCAGCAGGGTTTCTCACTGTAGACATCCTTGCCGGCCTTCGCTGCGAGGATCGAGGCTAGAGCGTGCCAGCGGTCGCCAGTGGCAATGAGCACGGCATCGATATCGGCCCGCTCCAGTAACTCGCGGAAATCGCGGTAGAGCACGCAGTCCTGATTCCCATAATACTGGTCTTCAGATTCCATACAGCTTGCGGGCATTTTCGTGCATGATGATGTCGGTCAGGTTGATTGCTTCCTCCAAGGCCATCCATTGTTCATTCACCAACTCCGATAAAGCCTGGGTGATACCCTGCCGCGCGATCGCCGCATGCCCCGGAACCAGTTCGACCGGGATATAGTCTCCCCCGAAGGGGAATATCTTGTTCGCCGGCGCCGTCACCAGGTACTTCTTCAGGAAATCCTTGGCCGCCAGCGGGTTGATGATCCATGACCAGCACATGTCCATGTAGGCATTGGGATAGTGCTTGGCAATGGAGAGCATCTCTTCGTAATACGGGTAGCAGATATGGAACAGAACGAATCGTGTCTCGGGTGCCTGTTGGCACAGCCCGCAGATGGCAGCCGGATTTCCGCGTATTCTGCCCAGGGGCATCCGCCCATGGCCGCAATAATAGCCCGTATGGAGCTTGACCGGCAAACCCATCTCGGTCGCCCGGTCCACCGTGTACCAGAAAAGATGATCCTCCAGGGACTTCTGCTCCGTGGGAGTCATGGGTTCTTTGTTGAGCTTTTTCAGGAATATCTTGTCAACTTCCTCAGGTGGAGTTCGGATACAATCCAGATCCCGGTGATACGCCATGGTTGACTTGACCGCCACGGCTTTCTTCCCGTAGGTCGTGATCCAATAATCGATCACGCGGTGCCAGTCGGCAAGGGTTTTCACATCAATTTTTGCCTCTTCGGCGAACCGGGGATCCCAGTTTTCTTCGATCATCCCGCTGATGTGGAGATCACACATCAGTAAATCTGGCTGTTCTGACTCCAGGAATGGCCAAAGGTTGACCTGGCAGGATTCTATGTTTCCGATATCCCGGAGGAGATGTTTGTAAAAACCTGGCTTGATGGTCGCATGATAGGCTTCCTCCAGTTTCCGAACGCTTTCCCCTGTTAAATCATCGATGCCGTAGACATCTTTTAGGGTATGGCGCACATTGAGTCCGTAGCCGGTATGCTTAACATGTGGCCAGTAAGGCTCGATAAGCTTCCATTTTTCGAGCGGATCCAGAGCGGTTGAATAGAAGCGATCATGGTCTTCCTGGCTCATTCCGGCCACCACCAGATCCGAGTCGAAATAATGACTCAGAAGGAATGTCCAATCATTTGCATTGTCCCAGATCGTCTTTTCTGCCTGAATCCTCTCCGATTCATTCATCAGATGTTCATGAGTATCGATGAGGCAAGTATCCAGCACTTTTTGATGGAGGGGATCTTCTTTGCCTGGTTTTTTCAATTCAGGCGTAGCCGAGCTGGCGGGAACGCTGATCTGGGACAGCGTCGCGCCGGTGAGACCGAGGGCTGAATACCGCACAAAATCTCTTCGCTTCAAGTCGGTCGGTTTCATCGTTGGATCAAGAATTGCCAGAGAAAAGAAGCCCGGCTTTTGTGAAAAACCGGGCTTCTAGGGATCAATACCCGTTGTATTAGAGAAATACTTGGCATGATGGTCGGCATCAAATTAAGAAATTTGAGGCTTTCTCACCGTTCAATAGATAAGATAAGGCGTATCATCCAGAATATTATTATTTTCGATATCCTTAGAGGGTTTTTCAACCGCATTGTTGGATTCTTGGGATTCTTGATTTGCCCGTTGCATTGTCTCGAATTGCTGAATTTCTTTCAATCGCAGGTTGATGGCATTCATCAAAATTTGTTTTGTATGCTTCGGGAGTTTATTATAATTGTTTTCTGACATTGCGTGTTCTCCAAAGAATTTCATGTATTGCACCCCATACGGGGTTTTATTCTCAGCTAGATTCGGGAAAAACCATCGGTAGACTTTACCAAAAAGGCGAATAAGAACTGATGGAGCGACGATAGGGGATGACTAAGCGGCGTGTATTCGGGGAAATGGAGTGGGTGGCGTAATTTAGATAAAACGCTTGATTGTACTCCCATTCTGCCATCAATCAAGGGCAGAATTGCCCACGACGGCCTGATTTCCAAGGAAGACGCCCCGATCGAGTACCTGGCAGGCCGGCGATGCCCGTTTCGGACCATGACGGCCGGATTATCGCCACGCTCAACACCGGGCAGGTGTTGTACTTTGCCGAGGCGAACTAGCATGCGTTCGGCATGGTTGGTTGGAGTCCCGGCTTTAGCCGGTATGCGGTTGTGAAGCTCTTTCTTTATTTTTTTTTGGTAAATCGTTGAATTCCGAGAAGTTGCGATGTAAAATTGGGGCTTATAGGTCCTGTGCCAATACACCGGTTCCATTCACACCGAGGAAGAGACCCGATGTTTGAATGATTGTTCGATTTGCAGCCGCCGAGCTTGCGGCAGAAAGAAGAGTCTACAATGTTTAGAAATCGTTATCTTTGTGTTGCGTTGGCTGCAGTGATGTCGCTGGCCATCGACATTTCCACCACGCAAGCAGGCTTAGTCTGGGATGCGCTCGACGACTTCTCCACGACCAGCAACACTTCAAGCGACACGTGGCAGTACTTTTTCAACGACGGCTCTAACCCCAACACCAACTATTCATTGTTTCCGAACTACGGTGAGGTGTCCGGCACCGGAGGAATGGTGGGATGGCACCGTGACCTCAATGGGCATTTCGTCGGTCTGAACTCCATCACGACGCCCACAGAGCTTGTGCTCCATCCCTATATTTTCCCGACTACCGCGGGCGTCGCGTGGAAAAGCCCAATCACGGGAACGGTTGACATCGAATTCTCGCTCACCGATCGGGGTTTGGATTGGGGAGATGGTGTTACTTACAGACTCTACAAATCCGGCGTCGACACAGCGCTGAGCTCCGGAACCGTTGTCAATGGCGGCGCGACCGGCACGATTAGCGTGGACGATGTCAGCGTTTCGAGTGACGACATGCTCTATCTCGTGGTCGGACCAAACGGCGACCCCGCCTGGGATAGTACGGGCGCTAGTTTCACGATCTCCGAGATTCCGGAACCCTCGACGGCGTTGCTGTTTGGCTCGGGATTGCTCTCGCTGGTCTTCGTCGCCTGGCGGCGTCGTTGACAAAGAAACTCCCCCCTCCCAAAGGGAGAAGGTTGAAAAG
>JAFGFZ010000030.1 GCA_016930815.1 Pirellulales bacterium
GAGAGGGCTAGGGTGAGGGGGTTTTCTGCTCCGGACGGCCATTCATGGCCGTTTTCCGCCGTAGGCGGTACGAGGCCCGTGCTTGAGCACGGGTTCGCGGATTCTGCCATCCGATATTCCATGCGCCCCCCACCATCCCACGGCCGCCCTCGGCGGCCGTGGGATGGTGGGGGGGTGTGTTTGCATGGACGCTACAACCCGCCGTCAACGGCGGGCCGAATACCGCCTGCGGCGGAGAAGGGCCGTAAACGGCCCTGAAAGCACACACCCATGTTGCAGCCTCCCTGTTCTGGCCGTTCTCCCCTTCATGTTCTGGCCGGTCTCCTGACCGGCCCCAGGCGTTTCATCCAATTCAACATATTTTTCTTGAATGTGGCATGCACCCGGGATAAAATCGCCGTGGCTCTTGCGAACGTTTTTTCATGGCGACTACGCAACCAGTGGATCAAGGTGTAAGGGAAACGACTGATGACAACGACCAGACCGATATTATTCACTCTGCGATTTGGGTCCCTGATGGCGCTGTTGCTGGGCATTGTCCAGCTGTCGCATGCCGGCATCCTATTGCCAGAATATGACCTCTGGATTCGCGAGATTGCCGGCGAAACCAGTTACGAGAATGATGCGTTATGGGTTGCCACCGCGTCGTCGACCAGTGATTCAGGCCAGCGGTGGGCGGTTGCCGAGTGGAATCTTAACGGGCTACCCGAGATCACGGATGCCCGCATGGAGTTTGCCCCAAGGACTCAGGCGGATCCCGATGCTGTTCAGGTGGCTTTCGTCATCGATTCAGGAATCACCGGTCTTACTTGGGAAAGCTATCAAGCAACCAAGCTGGCAACCGAAGTGATGTTGGAGGGATTGGGGGGCATTACGGTACCCAGTGGAGGCCTGGTCTTCAACAGGTATGCCGCTGGAAATAACGCTTCGGTTGCCGATTTGGCCCTTTTAAATAGTATTCGCACGTCCAGCGATCCGAAATTGGCGGTTGCCTTCAAAGCAACGAACGGGGCAATGGAGTGGAACGACGGAGCCAACCTGGGCGGAAGCGGCTATGCCGCGGATATGCCAATTCGCCTGGTCGTGAACGAGACGTATCCGGGTCTTTGCATCGAGGCGACTGCCGACACCTGGGTGCGTGAAATCTCACCTGACAGCAGTTTCAATAGCGACTTTATTAGTGTGTGGTCGGGCACCTCCCGCCCTGGCCAGGGGGATGATGGAATGAGGCGCTATGGCATTCTGGAATTCGATATCAGCGCAGCGGCCGGTCAGTTGATTACCGGTGCGACATTGCAACTTTACATGCCCGCGCACGGGACTGGATCGGGCTTGGAATATCCGGCGAATCAGACCGCGATGGTCCTTGACGTATCCGGGACAGGATTAGCCGTCGAGAGTCAGACCTGGAATACGATCCAATCCGTTCTCCCAAGCGCTATCCCACTGGATACGCTCGGCGCGTACAACGTGGGGGCCACGAGCACCACACCGGAAATCCAAGACGCGTTTTTAGCCAGTGCAGCGAGCCCCGCGGATCTTGCCCAAATCACCGCCGCCGCCAACAGTTCGGGGAAACTGACTCTCCTCCTAGTCGCCGTGGAAGATGGCACCGATTACCGGGGAGATTGGGGGGATGGTGAAGCCGGTGGCTTGAATGCGAAACTAACCCTGACTATCATCCCCGAACCGGCCAGCATCGTCCTATGCGTCTTGGGCCTGATCGGCGTCATCGGATTTCTACGCCGTCGATGAAGATTCGACATCACTCGACTTAGCTTATTCGTGGAATGGAGTCTGACATGATCGCGCGTCGCATGGTGTCGCTGCTGGCATGGACGGTTTTCATCGTAGTCTGGGCATCGCCCGCGGCTGCCGCGGAATCGCCCCGCACGTGGGATATCTACCTGTTACCTCATTCCCATGTGGATATCGGATACACGAAGCTCCAGACCGAAGTGGAGCAAGACCATTGGCGGTTCTTGGAACAGGCCATCGAAATGGCCCGAAACACGGCGAATTATCCGCCTGGAGCCCAGTTCAAGTGGAATGTCGAGGTCCTTTGGGCCGTGGAAAGTTACCTAAAACAGGCTTCGCCCCAACAACGCCAGACTCTGATCGATGCCGTGAAAAAGGGCTGGATTGGTTTGGACGCGTTGTATGGCAACGAGCTGACGGCGCTGTGCCGGCCGGAAGAACTTCTCCGATTGGTGGATTACGCCGGCCGGTTGCGGCAACGCTTCGAGATCAACATCGACTCGGCGATGATCAGCGACGTGGCCGGAATCACATGGGGTATCGTGCCGGTCTTGGCTCATGGCGGAGTGCGGTATCTTTCCGCCGGACCGAACATCAGCCATCGGATTGGCTACGCCCGGTCCGAATGGGATAACCGGCCGGTCTATTGGATTTCGCCTTGTGGACGCCATAAGGTACTGTTCTGGCAAACAGGCAACAGTTACCTCCCAGCTTTTAGAAATGGATGCGAGTTGGTTCAATTCATGGAAGAATTCCAACGGAAGAATCCGGAATATCCTTACGATATGCTCTACTTCCGGCACTGTCTTGGAGACAATGCCGGCCCGGATCCGAATCTATCCGAGTTCGTGAAGACGTGGAACAATCAAAACACTTCGGTGAAATTACAGATTGCCACGACCAGTGAGCTATTTCATGAATTCGAACGCCGGTACGGCGACGCAGTTCCTTCGGTGCGTGGGGATTTCACACCCTATTGGGAAGACGGAGCGGCCTCGTCAGCGCGGGAAACAGCCCTGAATCGTGCTGCCGCCGAACGCCTCATCCAAGCAGAAACACTATGGGCCATGCTTGATCCAAACAACTATCCCGATGACAAATTTTATGCCGCCTGGCGGAACGTGCTGTTGTATGACGAGCACACCTGGGGCGCCCAGAGTTATATCGAAAGGGGCCGCTACCCTCCCGGCAGCGAGGGTTACGATGCCCAGTGGAAGATCAAGCAAGCCTTCGCGCTGGATGCCGATGACCAATCCCGCAAGCTCCTTGACGACGCGCAGTGCCACCACCGAAGTGATAACACAATCATCCATGCAGTTGATGTATTCAATACATGTTCCTGGAGCCGGACCGATCTAGTCACGTTACCGGGGAACCTGCACGTGGCTGGCAATGTGGTCCGCAATCAGGCAGGTAGAGATGTGCCATCCCAGCGGCTCAGGACCGGGGAACTGTCTTTTCTGACCGGCAATATCCGGCCGATGGCTGCCACTCGATTCACTTTCCACCCCGGCCAGGCACAGGCACAATCCAATGCCCGCGCCGATGCCACTACGTTGAGCAATCATTCCATCACTCTGACCGTCGACGAAACGAATGGCTCAATCACCCACCTGACATGGAAACAATCCGACATGGAACTGGTGGACCGCTGGGCTAGTCAAGGATTGAACGATTATATTTATGTCGAAGGTGATGACCCCCGGAATGCAAAAGGAACCGGCCCGGTGAAAATGATGGTCCAGGAGCAGGGGCCGTTGGTCGTTTCTCTGTTCATCCAATCCAACGCGCCAGGATGCCGATCCCTAGGTCGTGAAATTCGCCTCATCGATGGTGTGGATCGAGTGGATATCAGCAACATGGTGGACAAAAAGCAGATCCCCCTGGCGGACCTCCTCAAATCCAATCCTCAAAAAGAAGGTTTTTATTTTCGTTTTCCATTCAACGTGCCCGACGGTGTCGTGCGAATGGAGATCCCGTGGGCTGTTGTCCGCCCTGAATTGGATCAGCTCCGCGGAGCATGCAAGAACTGGTTTACCGTCCAGAGGTGGGTTGACGTATCGAATCAAGATTTCGGGGTGACATGGGCGACGGTCGACGCGCCGATGGTCGAAATCGGCGCAATTGCTCGGCAACCTGAAAGTACCCACTCCAGTACAGGCTGGATAGCATCCATCGCTCCGTCACAAACGGTCTACTCCTATGTGATGAACAACTACTGGACGACGAACTACCGCCATGATCAGGAAGGCCTGGTTACTTTTTGCTATTCCATCGAACCGCACCATGATTTTGATTCAGTCAGAGCTACCCAATTTGGGATCGAAAGGAGTCAACCCCTGATCGCCGTGCCCGTGGCTCCGGATCTGCCTGTTCAAAAACCCTTGCTGACCGTAGAACCGCGTCACGTTCTTGTCACTGCATGCAAGCCGAGCCAGGATGGCAAGGCGTGGATTGTGCGTCTATTGAATGCCGCCCCCCAAGCCAGCGAAGTGACACTCCACTGGTCTGACTCGACACCCCAAACCACCTGGCGTAGCAACCTCGCGGAGGAAGCCTTGTCCCGAATCACCGGCCCGATTGAAATGGGGGCCAACGAAATCATTACCCTGCGGCAATCTCGTTCAGACGGCGATAGCGGGCCTCAGACCAATTGATGTTCGCGCCCCGAAAGACAACACCGAACCATCCAAGATCCCGCCGTCGCGTTCTATTCGATGGGAATCCAATATAATTCGTTTGGCCGGAGGCCAAGTACCCGTTTAGCGTCCCGCGATGGAGGATGCTGAGCGACCCAGCGAAGTCGGAGGACGGGTGGTCAGTCGGTCGGTCGTGACGCCA
>JAFGFZ010000241.1 GCA_016930815.1 Pirellulales bacterium
AGGGGTCAGGAGCCTTTTTGGCAATCTGGGCAAGTGTGAGATGGACATTCGGTGACACGGGCGTTAGTATGGAACCTCGACGTTTCGTAGGCGAACGGGGATTTTGGAAATGCCGCGCCCGCCACGCGCCGATGTCGCCGGTGAAGTCTATCATGCTCTGAACCGTGAAAATGGTCGGCAGGATATCTTCCGGAAGGATCAAGACTACGAGGCGTTTGAGCAGGTGCTTGCGGAAGGTATCGAAAGATATCCGGTTGATCTGTTTTCTTACCAATGGATGCCGAACCACTGGCATATGGTTCTGTCGCCAGGCGAAGACGGCGAGATGTCTCGGCTTCTCTATTGGGTGACGATGACCCACACGCAGCGCTATCACGCGCACTACCACACGGTGGGAGAGGGCCATGTGTACCAGGGCCGGTACAAGAGCTTTCCGATCCAAGACGACGCTCACTTTCTTGTTGCATGTCGGTACGTGGAGCGAAACGCGTTGGCGGCCGGGCTCGTGATACGGGCGGAAGAATGGCGATGGGGTAGTTTGTGGAACTGGTGCGGCGGTAGATCGGTCATCAAGCTTTTCCCGTGGCCGATCCCTCGATTGCCGGGTTGGATCGAGCGCGTCAACCAAGCGCCCAGCGAAAAGGAACAGCGAGAGACAAAGATCGATGACCGTCGAATCGAGAGCGTAAACTGTGCCCTTCAGAACAGTCGATGGGCGACGGACTTCGGCAGCACGTCGTGGACGCCGACCTGGAGCCGGAGCGGACGCCCGGTGGGCCGGTCCTTTAGGATATCTCGCATTTCGCGGCCGAGGGAGAATATCTCTTCGGCATAGCGGAACGCGATTTGTCCGGCATCGGTCATCATCAGCTGTCGGCCCCCACGCCGCAGAAGCTTCTTGCCCAGCGACTTTTCCAGAGATTGTATATGAGCACAGACGGTGGGAGGTGTGAGGTGAAGCAGCACGGAAGCCCTGGCGATGCTTCCCTCTTTGGCCGTCAGCCAGAAGTAGAGTAAATGATGGTAGTTCAGCCAGTCCATTCTCCACCCGATAGTTCGATATTTTCTAATGCTCTCGTAGAGATATTCGGTTTGGTCAATTATAGCGTGCGTGGTACATTACCACAATGAACATGACCGGCCCCGTCACGAACGACAAGTGTGCTGAGCTGGATGGCCTCATTCGGCATTTGACCAGCCTTCGGTCGGAGATGCTGAAACTGGAATCGAGCACAATACCCGCAATAGTAGGGCTGCACCCCGGCCTGATTGGATCCCATCTTGACCCCACGGAGAGGATACACCGGTGTCGGCGACTTGGGACGTGATTGTGATTGGTGCTGGGGCGGCAGGACTATTCGCCGCGACACGGGCCGCGGAGCGCGGATTCCGGGTTTTACTCCTTGAAAAAAACCGCAAACCCGGGATGAAAATCCTGATGTCAGGGGGAACCCGATGTAATCTGACTCAGGCTACGGACCATTCGGGGATTGTTGAGGCGTTTCGCGGGCAAGGCAAGTTCTTACACTCGGCCCTAACAGCCTTTGCACCAGAAAATTTAATAGAATGGATTGAAGCGGAAGGTGTGCCAACCAAGGTGGAATCCACGGGGAAGGTGTTCCCGGCCAGCGACCGGTCGATGGATGTGCTTGTCGCCTTATCGGCTCGTTTGGAGCGAAGTGGCGCTCAGCTCGTGCTGATGGAGCCGGTGATCGGAGTAGCGCCGGTTCCCAGCAAGGATGGTTTTCTAATCCAAACATCCAGACGGAAAGTGGCTGCGGCAAAGGTCATTCTCACGACTGGAGGAAAGTCCTATCCGGATTGCGGCACTTCTGGCGATGGCTACACGTGGGTTGTCCGAATGGGCCATTCCATCGTCCCGCTACGTCCGGCTCTTGTGCCGGTGACCGTTCGCGCAGACTGGGTCAAGTCGCTTCGGGGTATTACTGTGCCAGATGTCGCCATGAGCCTCTACCCCGCGCGATGTGGCAAGTTCACATCTCGGAACACCCTGGACGCAGGCAGGGGCTCGATGATATTCACCCACTTTGGCCTTTCCGGTCCAGTTGTGCTTGATATCAGTCGCAGTATCACGTCCCACCCACAGCCGCGCTCGCTTGCGCTCGTGTGCGACTTCCTACCCTGGATAACGCATGAATCCCTCAAAGTCCGACTCCGCTCGTATCAGAAAACCGATGGTACAAAGCAAATATCGGCCCTCTTAGCCGAAAACATGCCAAGACGCCTGGCCAATACACTGATGCTCCAAGCGGGTGTCCCGCAGGATCAACGGGCCGCGGAACTTGGTCGAGATCAACTGGCGGGTATCGTTCGAGTGTTTAAATCCATGGCAATTCCCGTTACAGGTACGCTTGGATTTAAAAAAGCGGAGGTCACAGCCGGTGGCGTAAATTTGAAGGAAGTTGATTCTCGCACGATGGCAAGCAAGCTCGTGGCGGGCCTCTTCTTGGCCGGTGAAATCCTGGATCTGGACGGCCCTATCGGCGGCTACAACTTCCAAGCTGCCTTTAGCACCGGCTGGCTCGCGGCCGAGAGCATCGAAGTCAATTAAAAGGCTCCAACAAAACCATGTCGTGGCCGGTCTGCCGGACAAGCCACGGGCACCGACAGGATCTACCGCGGTTCGGTTGGTTGACGATTGATTTCAAGATGGCGTTTCCGGCAATAGTCCGCAATACAATCGAGGAACAATCGTCCAAAACTCTCGCATTTCTTCTGTCCCACACCCCGGCAATTGAGCAATTGATCCAGGTTGGACGGGCGCAGGCGGGCCATGTCGCGGAGTGCGACATCGCTGAAAACAACATAGGGTGGCCAGTTGCGTTGCCGGGCCAAATCCAGGCGAAGGAAGCGAAGTTCCTCAAAGAGCCTTCGATCCACACCATCCCATGAATCCGCCGCGGATTGCCGTTGTTGAATTTGCCTCTTTGGTATTTCCTTGAGCTGGATTAGTTTCGGCGTTACTTCGCCACGAAGTAACTGCCAACCCAGATCGGTGATTCGCAAGAGGGGGTATTCGCCGGGCGTTTTTTCCAAAAACGCCTGGGTCAGCAACTGGTCGATCCAATGTCGAATCGATGCAGTGCTTGCGTCGCGCAGAATACCATAAGTGGTCAATTGATCATGCCGATTGGCAAGGACCTGTTGATCGTGGGAACCCTTGAGTACTTTGGCAGTATAGGCCGCGCCGAATCGTTGGCCTTGCCGGTAAATCGATGAAAGGATCTTTTGGCCAAGGATGTCTGGATCGGGGACGGCATCATAATCGCCGCGGCAAATATCACAATGGTTTCCGCAGTCAGCATCAAGTTTCTGCCCAAAATGTTGCACGATCGCCCGGTGGCGGCATCGCGTGCCGCGGCAGTAGGCCAGGATGGATTTCAAGGGCTGAAAAGCCGCCTGCTGATTTTCTGCTGGCTGGTCTTCGATGACCCGTTTCCATAGATAGGCGTCCCGCTCGGAATAGAGCAAGACGCATTCGGCCTCGAGGCCGTCCCGGCCTGCACGGCCACTCTCCTGTTGGTAGTGTTCGAGGGACTTGGGTAATTCCGAATGGATCACAAACCGGACGTCAGGCTTGTCAATCCCCATGCCGAACGCAATCGTTGCCACAATGATGCGAATCCGGTCTTCCCGGAACGATTCCTGGTTTTTCAATCGGTCCTCGTCCGACATCCCAGCGTGGTACGGTGCCGTCTGGTAGCCGAGATTGTTCAAGAGGGAACTGGTTTCTTCGGTGTTTTTGCGGGAAATGCAGTAGATAATCCCCGACTCATTCCGGTGTCGTTCAAGGATTTCCACGATCTGGGCCACTCGGTCGGTACGCCGGGCGATGGAATAGGTCAGATTCGGGCGATCGAAAGAACCGACGAGAATTTCTGGCCGATCCAGGGAGAGTTGTTCCACGATATCCTGTCGTACCTGCTCGGTTGCCGTGGCCGTATACGCATGGATACCGATCCGGGAGAATGTTTTCTTGAGGATCGCAAGTTCGCGATATTGCGGCCGAAAATCGTGGCCCCACATGCTCACGCAATGCGCTTCATCAACGGCAACGAACGCGATCCGCTGGCTTGCAAGCAGATCGAGCACCGGCCCGTTTACCAGCCGTTCCGGCGCAATGTAGAGAAGTTTGAGTGTTCCAGTTCGGATTTGGTCGATCACAGTGCGGGATTCATGAGGCGCCAGTGTGCTGTTCCATTGGGCCGCTGGAATACCAGATGCCCGAAGGGAGTCGACCTGGTCCTTCATCAATGAAATGAGCGGGCTGACGACGAGGGCAAGACCGTCCAGGCAGAGGGCGGGGACTTGATAACAAAGGGATTTCCCGCCTCCTGTCGGCATGACGACAAGGGAATCCCGCTCATGCAAGACAGCCGACATGGCTTCGTACTGCAATGGCAGAAAGGAACGGAATCCCCAATACTGGTGGAGTATGCGTGGGAGGCAGCGGGTGTCGTTCGGTAGGGTCATGGCCGGGCTAATGCATCGATCCACCATTCGATTAACGTGGCTAAGTTCACATTGCGAGAAATGTACGTGAGCATTTCGAGGCAGCAGTCGAGACGGCGCAAGGTGTCGTCCGGACCAGTCGCGTCGGTTTGGGATCTTGCAATTGCCTGCCGCAGTAGAGAATCACCTTCCGGATCGGCACCAGACTGGGATCGCAGGATGCCGCGGTAGAAATCGATGGCAAAATGGACGATTTGCTGGAGTCGCACTCGCCGGACATATGTTTCTGTCCCCGCGCCATCGACAAACTTGGCAGCCGCACGGGCAACTCGCAGGCGATCGATTCCAGGTGCAACGAGGCATTGAAATAGATGAGCCCGGAATTGCCAAAGTTCCTCGTCGGCCAATTGAATTGCCCGACTGATACTGCCGTAAGAGGCGGACGCAAGTTCCTTGGCTCGCGTCGGATCCGAGATAATACCCTTCGAGATTAAAAGGTCCGCAACCAGGTCGTCGGCCAGACGCCCGAAGCGAATGACCTGAGACCGCGATCGGATGGTTGGAAGCTGGCGGTTCTGGCTGGTTCCAATTAAGAAAATGATCGCGCCGGGTGGAGGCTCTTCGAGTGTTTTCAGAAGGGTATTCGCGCTTTCGATATTGAAGAGGTCGGCATCGTCAATCATCGCGATTTTTCGAGATGAGAGGGCAGGCTTATAAGCCATGTCGACGAGTAGCCCCTCCCGATTGCGATGGTTCTGGTCCCCAACCAGCAGGTCGATCGTCACAAGTTGCCGATCATTCCGTTTGGTAATCGTATGGAAATCGGGGTGGTTCCCCGAATCAAGAAGCCGGCATGACTCACATGCATTGCAGGCATTCAAGGACTGCTCGGAATCCTGCTGCAGGCAGAGGATTGCCTTGGCCAATTGGACTGCCATGGACCGTTTTCCAACGCCCTCTGGACCGACCAGCAGGTACGTTCCGCTAAGACGCCCTCGCATTGCGGCGAGCCGGAAGCGGTCTATCACATGATCGTGTCCCTGGATAGTCTGCCACATAATCTATCAATGCCTTCGAATGCGTCCGTGGATGTAGAGATCGCTCCCAAGGATTTCGCAGATGGGTTGGTCCAATTGAGGGGCCTCGGCTAACCGGTGAATTCCAGCCCCGGATACCGGGGAAGGCGCAGCAACGCCCCCCAGAAGTTTTCCGGCCACGAAGGCGTGCACTTCGTCGATGGCGCTGGCGTCCAAGAGGCTGCCCAAGAGCTGGCTGCCTCCCTCAATAAGGAGATTCGTGAGTCGTCGTTGCCCAAGTGTGCCAAGAAGGGCAGCCAGGCGTTCGGCGGGCTGTTCGCCGGGCAGACAGAGCACTTCAACGCCAGCATTTTCGAGCGCGCGACACCGATCTTCCGGTGCCGTTGGACCGGTTGCCACGAGCACGGGGACTTCCCTGGCGGTTCTGACCAGATTGGAATGGAGGGGCAAAGCCGCTTGTGTATCCAAGACAATCCGGGTGGCGATCCGTGGGCCGGGTGGACGGGCCGTCAACATGGGATTGTCCCCACAGGCCGTCTTGCGGCCGATCATGATTGCGTCCATCCGGCCGCGAAGTCGATGCACCATGGCTCGTGATGCTTCATTGCTAATCCAGCGGCTCTCTCCCAGGCAGGTCGCGATTTTGCCATCGAGTGTCATCGCCCATTTGGCAATCACCCATGGACGGCCTGTCGTTGTCAACTGGATATACGGAGCGAGAAGATCCCTTGCTTCCTGACCTCCGATACCTGTCTGGACGGATATCCCGGCATTCTGCAAAGCCCGGATCCCCTGACCAGCCACTTGCGGAAATGGATCCACAGTCGCAATCACAACGCGGGCAAGACCAGCTCGAATGATCGCGTCGGTACAGGGTGGCGTTTTTCCTGTGTGGCAGCAAGGTTCAAGCGATACGAACATGGTTGCACCGCGGGCCCGGTCCCCAGCCATGCGCAGGGCCTCCACTTCGGCATGCGGGCCGCCATAGACCTGGTGCCAGCCTTCCCCCAAGACCTCGCCATGCGAGCCAAGAATCAGGCAGCCGACCATCGGATTCGGTTCGACATGGCCTTCGCCATTCCGAGCAAGCGCAATCGCGCGGGCCATGATTTGTGTTGTGTCGGGATGATCGGGCATGACAAACGAGATCAGGGAGTCCAGATTTTTGGCTTGTCCCCGGCCACCATCGTGGCCGGATCGGTACCGGGAGTCCAGATGGTCGGCTCGCGTTCGTCACTCGCTGAACGCGCCATGGAAGTGGCGGATTCCAATTCGCCGGCATCTTCGGAAGGAGCTACCAATCCGCGGGCGGCAAACATCCGGTAAAGGGCTTCATGCAATTGAATGTCCTTCGGATGGCCGTTTCGAACATGTTCTATCATACGCCGGATACCATCCATATCAGCCGCATCAAGATAGACCGTGCATTCCGCCAGGTCCCAAATGGCATCGGATCGTGCAGCCTTGGCGGTCTGTTCACGTGCCTCTTGAATCATGGCCACGGCATCTTCGACGTTGTCGGCATGAATGATCAATTCCTCGTAGGCTTCGAAGAAATCGATTTG
>JAFGFZ010000242.1 GCA_016930815.1 Pirellulales bacterium
ACAAAACGCCTTGGGGCGATTATGCGTTCATGCCGCACATCGTCAGCAATCGTGGTCCGCTCGCTTCACGCCACATTGAGTCGCTGCCTGACTTTTATCTCGATTCGTCCTATGGCATTGCCTTCGATCCCACCGGTGACAAAGTCGAAGTCCATGGTATCAATGGGGAAAATAACACGTCAGTTGAAGAGATCGTTGACTATCTTTTCACTCTAGTCGGCGACTGGAACTGACGCGCGGAGGCGCCGTCGGGGCAGCGGTGCTTCCTCAGGAGGGGAGCCTGTTGATCAGCAGGCTCTCAGGGCAGGAAGGGGCAGCAAACTATGGGCCGGCGTTCACGACGGACGCCGGCCCGGTTTGTTTTTTTAAAAAGCTTGAGTATCCGGTTCCGGAAATTCTACTCCTTGGGCAGGTAGAGCAGCCGGCCGCATGTTCTGCAGAAGATCGTTTTGTCTAGTTTCAGTTCATTTTGCATATTCAATGTGATTTGATGTCCGCAGCCGGAGCAGACATTGTCTTCGACGGGGGCCAGCCCATTGGCGCCCTTGGCTCTCACGAGCCGTTGATAATCGGCTTTGAACTCGTCTGGTAATTCCCGTTCAACAACGGAGAGCTCTTGCTCGTATTTGACAATGTCCATACGGATTTGCTCGGATTCGGTGGCGACTTGTTTACGTACTTTTTCTAGACTTTCTTGACTTGCCGCCAAGGCGTGTGCCGCCTTGACCGACTGGGTTTCGGCCGCTTCGATCTTGTCGAGGCCGTCGAGGATTTCGTCCTCGAGTACGCTATTGGCCATCTCAGCGGCGGCGATTTGATCGATCAGAATTTGATATTCCTTGTTGGTGCTGCACGCGTTCAACATGGCTTTCCAATCCGCGATCCGGTTTTCGCTGGATTTCAGATCGAGTTGTTTTCGATCAATGGCCATGTGGGTTTTTTTAGCCGTTTCCTGGGCCTGGGTGAGGGCATTGGTGAGTCGGGCGACATTGGTTTCATGGGCTGCGATCTGTTTGGGTCCGCGATCAAGGCGATTCCGTAAATCACTCAAACTCTGGTGAAGATGATGCAAATTTCGCAATGCTGTGGCGTTATTGGCCATGAAAGTGCTCCGTAGTCTGGCGGTAGCGCATCGGCTACCGCATCGTTTGGGATGATGGAATCCATGGATAATAAAAAAAGCCGCCGGACATCAGGACCGACGGCATGGACAGATGGTTGTCCTGGAAAGGGCCGCTTAAGCGGCCTGGGGCAAAAAGCCGACCAGGTGTTTGCTGCGATGCGGATGCTGTAACTTAGCGACAGCCTTCGCTTCGATTTGGCGCACGCGTTCGCGGGTGACTTTGAAAATACGGCCAACCTCTTCAAGCGTGTAGGCGTAGCCATCGTCGAGCCCATAGCGAAGACGGATAATCTCCCGCTCCCGATAGGTGAGCGTCTTGAGGAGGGCTTCGATCTTCTCGCGCAACAGGCCATTGGATGCTGACTTGAATGGATTGCCGCTCCCGTCATCCTCAATGAATTCGCCGAAGTTCGCATCCTCGCTCTCGCCGATCGGCCGATCCAGGCTGACGGGCTGGCGACCGATGTCGAGCACCCGGCGGGTTTCTTCCAGGCTAATCCCGGCGGCGGTGGCGGTCTCTTCTGTTGTCGGTTCTCGACCCATTTCATGCAAGAGGCGTTTTGCCGCATTCCGGAGCCGGCTCAGGACGTCGATCATGTGGACAGGAATCCGGATCGTTCTGGCCTGGTCCGCGATGGCTCGGGTAATCGCTTGGCGGATCCACCAAGTGGCGTAAGTCGAGAATTTGAAACCTCTTCGGTACTCGTACTTATCAACCGCTCGCATCAGCCCCGTATTGCCTTCCTGGATGAGGTCCAGGAAGCTGAGGCCTCGATTCCTGTATTTCTTGGCAATCGAAACGACCAGCCGCAGGTTGCCATTGGACAATTGACGCTTGGCCTCTTCAAATTCCCGGTGTTGCCGTTGCAGGGCCTCGCAACGGCGACGGAGGCTGGATCGGCTCTCCTGAACCGTCATCATGAGCTTCCGCAATTCCTGGCGTACCGTGGCGATTTCCTGAGGACTTCCATGCCCATCCTTCAAGCCACGGAGGCGGTTATGCAAAAAGTCCATCCGGCCCGACATCTCGATAAGATGCCGCATCAGCGGTTGGACCCGCCGTGTCCGAAGACTCAATTCCTCGACAAGTGTGAGGCATTTTAATCGCCGGCGCATGAATCGCTTCCGAGCCGATTTTTTTTCATCGGGTGGGATCGTCTGCCGAATGAGCATCGCGAAGTCCCGCTTGTCTTCCACCAGGAGGTGATCCAGGGTTGGCAAGTTATGTGGCATCCGGGCCTGAATCTGCCACTTCGTGAGTCGCTCGGTAAGTGATACTTTAATTGTCCGGTCAAAAGGAAGTTCGCCTTGATAGACACGATGCAGCGCTCGGACGGTCGCTTCACAGGCATAATGATTGCTCAATAGATTACGCCGGAACCGTTTTCGAGTGATTTCGATCTTTTTCGCCAGGGCGATCTCTTCCTCGCGCGAGAGGAGTGGAATGATCGACATCTGGGAGAGATACATGCGAATTGGATCGTCGGTCAGTTTCGGAAGGTCCGCCTCCGACAAGGAAATGTCCAGTTGTTCTTCTTCCGGTTCTGGTTCAGCAACCATTTCCGATTCCGGCGATTCAATGATCTCGATTCCCAGATGCTCCAACTCAACCAGGAGCCGGTCGATTTTCTCAGCACTGGTGGCCTCATTGGGTGAATATTGATTGACCTGATCGTATGTCAGATAGCCCTGCCTTTGGGCCGTGTTGAGAACTTCCTGCAAGTCCTGATCGAACCGATCCATCGTTCGACTCCTTGCGCTTCGATCGCGCGAACATGAAGAATGGTGGCCGCACAGCGCTGCCTTGCGGGAGGACGCTTGCACGGCTTGGCGGACTACCGACTCACCCATCCATAGGCTTGCTCCCCGGTTGTCCGTCGTAGGGTAATTCCGGATCCCCATTGGTTGCGAGAAACCGGATAATTCGTGACAGCCGGGCAGCCAAGGGACGAAGGTGCCATGAAATGGCGGGTTGGGCCAGGGCTTGGTAGGCGCCTTGGTTCCCCTGATTGCGTAGCCGCCCATCGGATGCCTCCGAAACGCGTGCTTAGAAAGAGCGAGCGTCCGGATCATCCACTTTTTTTTGGTTCCTTTGTGTGAGGGTCTGAAATAGTTGCTGCAGCAGATTATCTTCCGACTGTTCATCGAGTTGGCCATGTTGGAGCGCCGCCAATTGTTGGCGGGCGGTTGCGTCACATCGACGCTGTGCCATGCCGCTGAGTAAGTCGGTTAAACGTTGATCGAGATTGCTTGATTCCTTCGCGCAACGGTCCTCATCGATTGCGACGAGGAGGCTCTTGATGGCGGGGTCCTCGGTTGTCACCATGGCGCGATCCAGGTCGAGCGTTCCCTGGGTGTTTCGGATCGTCTGGCAGAGGACGTAGAGTGCGCGTCCGGGTTCGCTTCGCAAATCGTCCACGCGGACCAACCGGAGGATTTCATCGCCGATATCGGGTGCACCAAAGAGCAGTTCGAATAACTCTTGATCCCAGGGATCTAGGGCCTGTTTCACGCGCGATGCTTGTTCCGTGATCGAATCGCTCGAGAGTGCGGGGCGCTGCCCGCGGATCCACTTGTGCCGAAGTGCCGCAAGACGCGAACGAAGCGTTGTTTCGGGCACTTGGAATTCACGGGCAAGTCGCGACAAGACTTGCTGTTCACGGAGAATCGCCGCGGAGGATGTGCCGTGGGTCGGTTGCGGCACGCGAGCAAGCGTGTCGAGGATTTCCTCGACCGCAACATTTGCCCGATGGATATTCTTGGCGGCTACCATTCCCTTGGTCACCGTTCGGATTTTATGTTCCAGAGCATCGACGGCCTCGTTGCACATTTCTCGAAAGGCCGCGCCTCCATGCGATACAATAAAATCACATGGATCGAGGTTTCTTGGCAAGGTCAATATTTGCAGATCGACTTGTTGGGAGACAAAAAGGTCCAAAACCTCGTTCGCCCGCTTCTGGCCCGCTTCATCGCCGTCCAGTACTAGCAGGACCGTGTCGGCATACCGGCGGAGGAGTGGGATGTGTCGATCGGTCAGGGCGGTTCCGAGAACGGCAACGGCGTTTGAAATACCATGCTGATGCGCCATGATGCAGTCGGTATAGCCCTCCATGACGATCGCGACGCGATCTGGCTCCCCCGGCCGATTCGATTGCCCCGGCCGAATCATGGTCTCTTTGGCGAGGTCCAATCCGTAAAGCTGGGTGCTTTTGGAAAACAGGGGGGACTCGGGAGAGTTGATATACTTCGCATCATTCTCGCGGGCCAGATGGGGCAGAATGCGGCCGCCCAACGCGATGGGACGGCTCTGTGTGTCACGGATCGGGAAGATAATCCGCCCACGAAATCGATCGTAGTAGCCTTCACCGCCGGCCCGTTCGATGACAAGTCCAGCGGCTTGTAAGACGTTGATTGGGAACTGAGTCGCTGCTGCGCGGTGGATGAGCCAATCCCAGTTGGGAGGCGCGAAACCGAGCCGGAAGCGGAGGATGCTCTCTTGGTTGATCTGGCGATCGGCCAGATAGTCTTGGGCGGCGGCCGATTCCGGGGCGTTCAGAAGGTAGTCATGATACTGTCCTTCTGCCCAGGCCATGACCGCCAGCAGCTTTTTCTTGTTCATCCCCGCGCCGGCCGAATTTTCCGTGCCATCCGCGGGACGTTGGATTGGATGGATCGGAATTCCCGCGCGTTCGGCCAACGATTCGAGCGCCTCCCGGAACTCGATCCCTTCCATTTTCATCAGGAAACTGAAAACATCGCCGCCGATGTCGCATACCCAGCACTTGAATGACTGCCGTTGTGGATTGACCTGAAGGCTGGGACGGCTATCGTCGTGCCATGGACAGAGGCCAACATAGATGCGTCCCTGACGGCGGAGTGAGATATAGCTGCCAACCAGCTCGACGATGTCCGTCGCCTGGCGTACCTGTTCCTTAGCATCCGATAGAAAAATGTTGGACAAGGGATTCCAGTTGGGCTGCGTTTGATTCTATGGAAATCGCGTGGGATATTCTCCGACTTTGATCGTGAGAATCCGCTCCCGCTGTTGGCGCAAGATACGAACGGTGACTTTCGAACCGACCTCCGTCTCCGCTACCAGCAGACTGAATGTGGTCGGATCGGAGACCTTCATGCCATTCCATTCCAGGATCACGTCATCCGGTCGTAGGCCGGCCCGGGCCGCGGGGGAATTTTCGACGACCCCGGCGATCAAGACGCCTTGGATTTTCCCTCTTCGGGGGAGAATCGGCGTTGAATCCGAGGAAATATTACCGAGCGACACTCCAAGCCATCCACGCTTGATTTGACCCTCCTTACGAATCTTTTCATAAATTTTACGGGCCGTATTGCTCGGGATGGCAAAACTAATCCCTTGATACGCCTGCCCGACAATCGCGGTATTGATCCCCACGATTTCGCCTTGAATGTTGACCAGAGGCCCGCCACTGTTCCCAGGATTGACGGCGGCATCGGTTTGCAGGAAATCCTGGAGCAGGCTCGGGGTCACGCCCCGCCGGTTCTTGGCACTAATAATTCCAAAGGTTATGCTCCGCTGGAGCCCAAACGGACTTCCAATCGCCCAAACCATCGAGCCGACTTCCAGATCATCGCTGTTTCCCCATTCGCGGGCGATCAGATTGTCCTGATCGATTTTCAACACGGCGATGTCGGTGAGTGGATCGCTGCCAACCACCTCCGCCGGTAATTGCTGGCCATCGGTTAGCTGGACGAGAATCGCTTCGGAAAGCTCGATCACATGGTTGTTCGTAACAATATAACCGTCCGGATCCACAATCACGCCCGATCCCTGACCTTGTAATGCGAATGGCCTCGGATCGCCGAACAAATGCCGCCGCTCGTCATAAAGAGGTGAGCCAAAGATTCGCGTCGTTTGGATATTCACAACGCTCGGTCCAACACCCGCCGCCACCGATCGAAATGCCAGCGATAATTCGCTGAGATCAAGGTGCTGGAGAGTCTCAAGCGAGGCGTCCGCTCTGGCTCGCTCGGTATTATAAGAATAGGCATATCGGATCTTGCCGACAACGGTTGGCGTGATCACTGCAGCCAGCAAAATGGCGAAAATCCAAAGAAGCCGTACCATGCGGCGTGTGTCATCGGCCCTGGCAGCCACCGCATGATCCGGATTGATATAGATCGGCGGGGACGGTTGGCTGGGAGCTGTCTCCGAGAACGTGATTTCGTTCCGAGTCGGGATGCCATCGTCGTGGGATGCCGAACTTTCTGGATTCGAGTCCATCGCCTTTTCCTAATGTTTTTCTGTGTCAAAAGACACGGTCCGCCCTTGAGAACCAGCCTTGTCATTATAACCGTTGCGCAATCGTGTTCGAGTGGGTGATCCAGTTCAGGCTTTTCTTCAGGTGCGATATGATTTGCCTAAATGCTTTTGTGATGTAGGGTTGCGTGATGGAATGCCGGCTCAAAGAACCACTTGACAACTGGATTCCACGAACGATCCAATGAGATGAGAATGTCCGGGAATTGGATCCACTTCATGCCAATGCACGATTTGTCATGATTCGAAATCAAAAAAGAAACGGAATCTCTATGGCCAAGAACAATGACCTGACGCGGCGTAGCCAATACCCGATCCTGGATGGATCTCTCCACAACCTGCGGTGGCGCGCGGGAAGATCATCCTTCAATAATACGCGCATCCTAGGCGTTTTTATAGAATGGGAATAAAATAATGCTGATAGTCAGGTTTTATCAGCGATATCATCATCGCGCCTTCCCGATCAATCCGGGCGATTAGCTCAGTTGGTTAGAGCGCCACCCTTACAAGGTGGAAGTCACTGGTTCGAGTCCAGTATCGCCCATTGCATGATCTCCATTTCGTGCTACCGCGATCCTCAGTTGTCCACCCTCGTTGTTTTACACAAGTCCAATCCACAGCCCCAACGGGGCGCTGCTATCACAACCCAGGGCGAAGAACGATCGAGCATCCCCCTTCCA
>JAFGFZ010000243.1 GCA_016930815.1 Pirellulales bacterium
CATGTTAGCAATTCCTGTGCCCTAGAATCCTACATGTCTAATTCTGGCCGTGAAGCCCATAAATCCAATGGTGGTGGTGATCGCTTATCCTCAACCTGCAACAGAGGGTATCACAAAGATCACGAAGATCACGAAGGATGACTCGTCGAATGGGATAAACGATCATCCCTTCGTGTTCTTCGTGTTCTTCGTGGTGAATTCGCACGTTGTTTTAATTGGCCCTTTCGAGGTCTTTGGCAAAAATATCCTTAACGGCTCTTAATGAAGGAATACGGATTGGCGGATTACTTCAGAGTGAACTCGGGCAGCGGTACGATTTCTCCGCCCTTGAGTGCCGATTGATGGGCGCAGATGCCGACGCATGTCCAATTGGCGCTGCGGGTCGCATTCGGCCAGGGATCCCGGTCCTCGGCCAGGGCACTAACGAATTCATGGACCAAATGCGGATGCGAGCCGCCGTGCCCGGCGCCTTGAATGAAAGAGAGATGTTTCTGGTCCTGAACGGCCTGGGTGAATCCCTGGATTTCTTCCGGAAGCCGATCCGCGTAGTCGGGCACTTCCACCTGCTCGGGTATTTCCGGTTCCGGCCGCTTCGCCGTATGCAGGACATGCGATTCACCTTGGATCAACGCCCATTCAAAACTCTTCTTGGATCCGTAGACATCGAAACTTTCCCGGTATTGGCGGGCCGTGTCGAACAGAAACCTCCAGATATGGGCGGCTATATCGGAGTCCTTGATCGCGATATGGCATGATTCCACCGCGAAGCCACTTCCCGATTTCTGAGCGATCTCGGCATGGATCCGGCCGGAACCGAAACAAGAGACATATTCTCCGCGGCCGTCGATCAGTCCAAGAACGGGGCTGACGACATGCGTTGCATAGTGCATCGGGATCATGCGTTCCCAGTAGTCAGGCCAGCCTTCCATGTCCTGCGGATGCGAGGCCTGCATGTACTGCACCTCGCCCAAATCGCCCCTTTCGTACATTTCCTTGATGAAAAGGAACTCGCGGCTGTAGACCACGGTTTCAGCCATCATGTACTTGAGACCCGTGTCCGCGACCAACTGGCAGATTTGTTCGCATTCCTCGATAGTCGTGGCCATCGGAACCGTGCAAAGAACATGCTTGCCGGCGCGCAGGGCCTCCCGAGACATCCAACCATGGTCCGGTATTGGCGAATTGATGTGCATGAAATCGATCTGGGTGTCGGCAAGGACATCCTCGAAGCGAGAATAACGTTTCGCCACACCGAAAGCGTCCCCAATCTTATTCAGTTCATCGACATTTCGCCGGCAAATGGCGACGATTTCCGCCTGGGGATGTCGCTGATAGATGGGAATAAACTCGGCACCGAATCCGAGCCCGATAACGGCAGCATGGATGCGTTTTGTTGACATGTCTCTGATTGTCATCAATGAGGGGTGGGAAATTGTTCTGGAACGATGAATGAATGGCCCATGCCACTCAACCATTGCCGAATCTAACATATCGGCGAATTGGTTACAACAATCGGCAGATGCCCACCTGGAGGTTGGCCCAGCAGTTCTTGACCTGCTCGGATAACCAATTCAAAATGCAATATTCACATACAGTTGGTTCATAACCTTGTAGCCAATGGGCCCCAAACGGTTTCTTGTCTTTCAAGACACGAGGTTCCCGGAGGATGGCCCGGCTAATGGACAGCGTGGGATTTTCTTGGAGCAGTATGGTGGAGAATCTTGTTTCTTCTTCCATCGCAATCGCCGGGGCCTGGGGGTATATCGGTCAAAAATTTCTGGATGCCGCGCGATCCTTGAAAATGAGAACCCTGGTCTACGATCCGGGCCCTGTGCCTCCGGATATCCATTTAGGAGATTCCATCCAGATTCACCATGAAGAAGCATTCTATCGCTTGCCGGCAGACATCTTTCATCTGGCCATGCATCCCGGACAACGCCGGACTGGTCTCGATATCCTGATGGCACGTAGCGGCAATGGATCTGGTCGGGAGGAAACGGGGATCATGAACGAAAGCGGCTGCGATGACTCGGCGGGAGAAACCTGTGATATCTCAAGCCGGCCGTTGATCCTGTGCGAGAAACCAATGGCCTTGCCCGAGCAGCCCGATCGATGCCGGGAAGTCGTGGAAGCGGCCGAGCGAACGGGGGCGATTCTCCTTTACGACTTTCCGGAATTGTATGATCCCATGACCCGTCGGGTCCGTGAATATTTGAGCTGCTTCCACGAAGTCACCATCGAATCGATCTTTGTGCAGCGGTCCAAAGACCGGGAAGATCCCGCCCAGGCACGGAATTACAAGAAGATGGTCCCCATCCAATACCAGGAATCGGTGCATTGCCTTGCCTTCGTTCTTGATATTCTCTCAACCCTGCATGGCAACCTGGAGTCGGTATTTTCGAATGGAATTTCAGTGCGAGCGGATTCCGAGTTGTATGATCCTCCGAATCCCGAGATCTATCCCCATGTCGTGGATGGGAAGTGTGATTATGAATTGGTTTTGGGTCCAACCCGAGTGGAAGGGCAGACAAATTTCCGGCGTGGTGCCGAGTGGACAAAGCGGAGAATTCTACGCGGCGTGGGCGACGGATTGCCCTTCGTGATCGATATCGAGTTCCTGGAAGGAAGAAAGAGGCTCTCGATCAATGGCCAGCCCCAACAGGATGTGGTGGATACGAACTCGTATGTCGAGGTGATTCGATTGTGCCGGGCATGGCATGCATCCCTGCGAGGATGTGATTTGATGGCCGGCCTCTATCCCAATCCCGCTTTCGCGCAAGTCACGTATCAGCTATCCAGCCTGCTGTGGTGGTGTAGCCGGCACCGGCGGCCTATCGCGCTCGACTCGCATGATGCCGTCCTGAACTTTCATGCCGGCTATGCCGAGGCATTGGTGGAAATGCCAGGCTACTCAAATCGGACCTCCTGACCCATTCCAAACCAATGCTTCTCGTAGCACCTGTCGCAATTCAAAACAGGCGATTCGAATAAATACGGTTTCCCACCCGTTTTCTTCTGCAATGGTCCGTTCCAAAGATGCGGGCTAGAAACCCGATGCCGGCTAGATGCCCGGCTTTTGAGAAAAGCCGGGCTTTTTCTTCGCCGCAATTCTATTGGAATGAGCCATCCATAAAAAAGACATATTCCTTTGCCGTTTGATCCGCCATTGATTACAATCGCTGTCTTTCGGGGCCGTGGTTGATGTTGCTAAAAACGAAGAGAGGATCCCATGAAAACAGACGCAGCTAGGTTTTTTTTCTGGCCAAGCATTGACCGGGACGCAATTGGGCGATGGATGATATGGTTTGTGCATCTTGCGGCGTGTTGGATTCTGGTTATGGGAGGCGCGGCTTGGTCAGCCGACATGGAGGACCTGGCCAGGCCCCATGATGGCCGGAGTATGCGGGCGACCTCCTCCCATCGGATCGGGCCGGATGGCCAATACGATCCGAAAGGGGAACTGGATCCGAACAGTAACTGGGATAATAAGAACGTTCCGCCCGGTGAGACGAAGGTCCTGATGGATGAAAAAGGGCCGGGCGTGATCACGCACATCTGGATGACATTCCTCGGGCCAGAATCCCAGGATTGGGCCAAGGAAGGATCGGCCAATCATCAGGAGATGCTGCTACGGATCTACTATGATGGGGATGAACGCCCCGGTGTCGAGGCACCGGTAGGTGACTTCTTCGCCAACAGCTTTGGTGAGCGGAGTGAAGTCATCAGTGTGCCGGTAGTTGTCGAGGATGCGGATTCCTACAACTGTTTCTGGCATATGCCATTCCGCAAGTCGGTCCGGGTTGAGATTGTCAACCAGAGCGAGAAACGCATTAGTCTGCTCTATTACAATATTGATTGGATCAAGAAGGATTCCATCCCCGAGGATACGCCCTATTTCTATGCTCAGTACCGCCAGGAGTATCCGGCCGTGAACGGCCGGGATTATTTGATACTCGAGACGGAGGGGAAGGGCCATTATGTCGGCACAGTACTCAGTGTACGCACGCGAAGTCCTTCTTGGTTTGGGGAGGGTGATGAGAAAATTTATATTGACGGCGAGGAGAAAGCGTCCATTTGGGGCACGGGGACCGAAGACTATTTCCTGTCGGCGTGGGGCCTTCAGACCACCAGTACGCCCTATTTCGGGACACCTTTCTTCGACCAGTGGGGAATTGTCGGCGGCCATACGAGCGCCTATCGATGGCATATTCATGACCCATTCGTATTCAATAAGAGCATCAAAGTCACGATCGAGCATTTCGGCTGGATCGCGCCGGACGAGAATCCTGATTACCAGTCGACGAGTTGGAACGAGCGCGAGGACGACTATTCCAGTGTCGCATTCTGGTATCAGATCGGGAAACCGACATTCACGGCCCGCGCTCCCCATGCTCTCGAACGAACCTTGGCGAATCTCGATACGATCTTTTTTGCTGCTAAATATACGGATGACGCCCATCACGGGCCCGGTGAAGCGCGGACTCAAAAACTGCTGAACTACACTGAAGGCCAGCTCCTTTACAAACCACCTGGTACGGAAAATGCCTGGGTCGAGATTCCCTTCGAGGTCAAAGAAAAAACTCCGTTGCGCCTCCTGCTCAAGATGACACGGAGCTATGATTTCGGCCAGTATCAGGCCACGCTCAATGGCGTGAAACTTGGTGGTGTTCTCGATTTCTACAACAAGGATACTGGCAGTTGGGAATACCATCTGCTTGATTTTTGGCCTGAGCCAGGCAAGTATTCATTGCGCCTTGAGTGTGTCGGGAAGGGACCGGTATCGGCCGGATATGGGCTTGGATTCGAATCGGTTCGTCTCCGAGAGCGTCGGCCCCGGGTCAAGGAATGGGCGCACGACAAGGACAAGGACTGGACAAAAGACCCCAAGCTGTACCAGTAGCGGCACGACATGCCGCGGGGTATCTGCCTATTATTTTAATAGAAGGAAAGAAAACCGAGGAAACAGAGAATTGATTTCTTCGTTTTCTCTGTTTCCTCATGTTCCTTCTTTCGGCGATTGAGTTTTCTCTATTTGGAAAAACAGACAGACAGGCCGCAGGATGTGTTGGTCCAGATTGGTTGTTTCGTAGTGATAACTGTATAAATAGCATACAGTATGGGAATAATTATACAATCTGTCATAAACTTATTTTATATCAAGTACTTGCACCAGGACACATAATGGGTAGAATAATGATGATGCATTTCAAACCAGGCCATTAATTGAACTGGTTTGATGCCGAGCCGAGGCACACTCTGGATCCAATGACGCGGAGGGCACACGTCATGAGTCGGTATGAGTGGGATTTCAGGCATGAATCGGATGCGGTCATTTTTGCCGCGGCGGAGTGTTTTCTTGATGCGATTGGCATTCGATCGAAAAGACACAACAGCTCGGACACGACACATCTGAAAAAGCGGCAACTCAGTCCAACGGAGCAGGTGGTCGACTTCTTGCGAAAAAAGGGGAAGAAAGTCACCCGCCAGCAGATCTATCCGATTTTCTGGGAGGCTTTCCGGCGAAATCTTATTGTCCTCAGGCCCCCGTTGGAACAGGCGGAAGCGGAAAAACTGATCTACAAATTCGGTTTCGAACTTGCATCCTCCAATAAAGATGCCCTGCAACCTATCCGTGTCCTGGATGTTAGCGATGGGAACGAAATACATCGTCATATCGCCTACGAAGGCGCGCGGATCGTCCACCTGCTTATCAAGGAACTCGCCAAGGACCGGGAACGCGTCCATCTCGGACTCGGTCCAGGATTAAGCCCGCGGCTTTTAAGTGGACAGCTAGGCCGATTGCTGGCTGAGGACAGCGCTTGTCCTCCCCTGACGATCCATGCCATGTCTTCTGGCGGTTTGACGCTGGACGATGCATCGATATCGCCGATCACCTTTTTCCATTACTACGACAATGTGCATCCGGATATCACGACGGTAGGCCTCTTCACCGAAGCGGTTGTTCGATGCGATCAATACAACACGGTGATTCAGAATCCTAGTGTACGGAAGGCATTTGACCAAAAGAATGATATTGATATTATTATCACCACCCTCAATGCCGCCTTCACCGCGGATAAGAAAGCCCATACTTGCGGAATTCTAGCCAAATACCTGAATGCATGGGACGATCAGGAACAGACTCGCGCGGCGCTTACGGAATCTGGCTGGATCGGTGACATCCAATTTTTGCCCTTTGCGAGGTCCGGCCCGATCCAGCAGCGGATTGGAATCCGCACCGTTTCCCTGTTTGAACTCGACGAGCTGGTTGAATTCGCACGGCGACCTGGCAAACATGTTGTCTTGCTCGCCAGTCCATGCCGAAAGTGCGGCATGTCGCGGGCGGAAGCCGCATGGCCATTATTGGTCAATCCCAGCCTCCGGGTATGGACGCATTTTGTGACCGACACGAGGACCGCGCAAAGCTTATTGCTGATGCCTCGAGAATAGAGAACGCGAACAAAACGTTCGGGAGACCTCGGATGGTAGCCTGCGGCTCGTCCAGGAGCCCGGCCACAAAACAGGCTTCTTCGAATTCGTAAATCTCCGTGGTTTCCTGGGCACGAGCGGTCCATTTTATTCCGATTGGAGGCAATCCAGATCGGCATCGACCATCATCATGACGAGTTCATCAAATGACATGGCTGGAATCCAGCCCAGTTCCCGCCGCGCCCGGCTGGTGTCCCCGCAGAGTGTGTTGATGTCCGGTTGGCGGACCAATGATTCGTCAAATAGGACATGATCGTGCCAATCAAGGCCGACATGGGAAAAGGCACGTTCGACCCAATCCCGAACCGTGTGTTTGACACCCGAGGCAATCACATAATCGCGCGGCTCGTCCTGTTGGAGCATCAACCACATCGGCCGGACATAGTCTCCGGCATAACCCCAGTCGCGCTGGCTATCGAGTTGGCCCAGGCACAGGTGGCCCGTTAAACCCAACTTGATCCTCGCGACCCCATCGGTGATCTTCCGCGTCACAAATTCCTTGCCTCGGCGCGGTGATTCGTGGTTGTAAAGGATGCCGCTACAGGCAAACAATCCGCAATTCCTCCGGTAATTCGCGGTGATCCAGTGCCCATACGCTTTGGAAATACCGTAGGGATTCAGTGGTCGAAACGGAGTTTCTTCGTTCTGCGGCTCTTCGCGAGCATCTCCAAAAACTTCACTGCTGGACGCCTGGAAAAACCGGATGGCAGGGTTGATTATCCGGATCGCCTCGAGAATGCGAATCACACCTAAGCCAGTGAATTCGCTCGTTAACAACGGCTGATCCCAACTTGTGGGGATGAAGCTCTGCGCTGCCAGATTATAGATTTCGCGGGGCTCTGTATTGTTGATGACCCGGATAATGGACATCATATCGAGCAAGTCCGCTTGATGCAGACAGAGTTGGGACCGCAAGTGCTCCACTCGGCCAAGAGGTTCCATGATATCCCGCCGCACGATGCCATGGACCTCGTAACCCTTGGCAAGCAGGAGTTCTGCTAGATAGGCACCATCTTGGCCGGTAATACCAGTGATCAGGGCGCGCAACATGGGAATTCAAAGAGGGGTGGTCGCGGAGCGGGAACTATGTCATGCTGAGAATCATTGCGGTGCTCATTTCTTACCATGAATGACCGGAGATCCCAAGATCATGAAGGTTGCCACATTAATAACGAACAAAGGTACAATTCGCCTCCAACTGCATGAGGACAAAGTGCCAAAAACGGTTGCCAACTTCGTTAAGTTGGCCAGGGATGGTTTTTACGATGGGCTTAAGTTTCATCGTGTTATCGCGGATTTTATGATCCAGGCTGGGTGTCCCAAGGGGGATGGCACTGGCGGACCAGGCTACTCATTCGCGGATGAATTTCATCCCAGCCTCAAGCACGACGGCCCCGGGGTCCTATCCATGGCGAATTCCGGACCGAATTCGAATGGATCCCAGTTTTTTATTACTCATGTCGCCACACCGTGGCTCGATGGGAAACATTCCGTCTTCGGCCAGGTTTTGGATAATGGCCAAACGGTTGTCGATGCGATTACCCAAGGCGACACGATTGAACAGGTAACGATCTCCGATGAATGACCCTCGCCCGCTCGTCTGATCTTGAATCTCGTAACGCGTTTCCACGCGGTCGAGGCGACAGGATATCCGGGCAAGCCATCCGGATGCGCTGAGGGGGCAACTTGGGTCAAAGCGGCGTTTCCGCGGCGATTTTCTCAAAGGCTGGATTCCGCTCTTGCGGATAAAACAAATCGCGGATCGCCCGATATTGGCCGAGTGCTTCAACATCGTCGCTAAGTGCAACCTGACTTCCCAATATCATGATTAACCAGCGGCCCTCCGGCCAACGGACATGCATCACTTTAGCGCAGTCCTCCAATAACTGGTAGACTCGAGCTCGAGTGACATCCATCCGCTTTGCTTGCGTTCGGACCGTCGGTGCGTGCGGGTTGAGGCTGACACGTGTCGCGGCAAGTTTTGCAACCTGTTTACTGAGATCAACATGGATTTGCTTGACCAACGGTACGGCAATATTTTCGTGGAGAGATTCCGCGGTTGGTACCGCGTTCGATAGGAGCTGATCCGTAATCCATGCGGCAATGGGTGGGGCAAATTTTGGTACCAGAACTATCTCAATATGGTCCTGAAGCATCGCCGCGGCAAGCGCTTCATGCACACCACAAAAGACTTCGAGAATGGCATGCACCCGCTTCTCGCCATGCGTTTTCAAGGTTCTTATTTCTTCGAGGGTTAATTGTACATAACGGTCTAAAGGCGTATCCCAGACAACGGTCGGAAGTGCCTGGAGTGTCGGGGCAAGGCGCCCAAGGGGATAATGGCCTATGCCACATCGCAGTACGGTATCTCGCCAATGGCTCCACAGTTCTTCCGATACAAGGGCAGGATCGAATCCTATCCGCTTGTTCCGCTTTTCTTGGCGCTGCTGGCCGGCATGAACGAACCCAAAATCCCCATCCTCGGTGGACGATCGGATGGCCCGCTTCAAGAGAGTGAGTAGACCTCCGATTTTCTTCTGGCCCACACCGGGTGTTTCCATAAGCTCGTCCAGCGAGCAGGCTAGAATGTCGCTGAGTTTCCAGTCAAGAAACGCTACAGGCAGCCGGCGATCAGCAGGCAGTACCCAATATGCCAGTGTGCGTTCCATCCGGTCATGCTTTGAGTCCGCCAATAGTATGTTGCGCAGCCGCTCATATGCGCCATAATGTCGGTATGCGTCGGTTGTCACAGGCCGCTTGGCCATTGCAAGATCCTTTCGCAACGGGTACTGGAGGAG
>JAFGFZ010000244.1 GCA_016930815.1 Pirellulales bacterium
GGCATCGCCACCCCTGCGAACTGGCAGCCAGGTGACGATGCGATTGTGCCCCCTCCGAAATCATGCAAAGCTGCGAAAGACCGCACCCAGGCACCTGATCCAGATGTCACATGTCTGGACTGGTTCTTATGTTTCAAGAAGTGCCCTCAGTCGAAATAGAGATTGCCTATCTCGGCGGTGCCGAAACCAGATCGTAGGCGGGTCTCTCTGTACAAGGCTTCGCATTCAACCAACGGACGCATGTTATTTAGAATCTGTTTTCCCTTGTTCGAGTATTGCTTTGGCGTGGCGAGCGAGGTGGCCGCGAAGGTCCTGGGTGTAGTTGGTTAGTATCTTTTCGCCAAGGCCGTTGAAGTCTCCGCAACGGTACAACGCGCGAGCCAGGATCAACTCGCGCAGTGAATCGCTACGCGCCTGCTCGGTATTCGTGCCACCCGGCGCGGACTGTTTCTTGGCGACCTCGATGGTCGTATGCACATACCCGGTCATGTTGGATTTGTTCAATAGCTCGGCCAGCGGTCTTGCGGCCGACTCATGGCCAATCCATTCCAAAGCCAAACCGACCGCCCGGTGGTGTGAGAACTCACTTTCCGCATTCAGCATCTTCAGTTTGCCGAGGATCGCGGGAATGGCCGTTGGATTCCGGGTACGGCCCATCCCAAGGATCATGCTATCCAGCGGACTCATCGCCGCACCAAACTGACCCATGCCGCGGTAGTCCCAGCCCTCATCCCATTCCGATATCCTCTGGACTTCGGCGATCAATGTGTCCAGACCGATATCGTTGCCTAAAACCGCCAATGCTTTGGCATAGGTACGTTTGTCTTGGTTCTTGGCTACTCGATAGGCCGCCTCCAAAAGCGGCATGGCCCGACCGGGGTGTGTGATGATGACCGAGGCACCACGACCCTGTTTCAGAGACTCGACCGCCTCCGCGATTTTCTCATTGGGCAGTGGATACGAGTCCTGATCTTGTAAGACTGTATCCGGCAAATTGCCGATTTCAACCAGGTGTTGCTGTAATGCCTTGATATCGATATCGCGTACGCGAACATCTGTTTCAGCGGCCATTGCGGCGGCAACGCCGGCGGCATATCCCCCGTTTTGGATGTCGGGTTGCATGCGTATCAGTGGTACGGCGTCGCGATGCGCGCTGATTCCGAGCCCGCTTACCAGGATCCCATCAAACCCTTTCGGCAGCATGGCGCGGAATGGAATGTATACGCCGATGCCCTTCTTTTCAGGATGTTCGAGCAACAGGTAGGGATCGATCGTAAAACCGTGGGTGTCGAAATTACTATAGGCACGCACGACGGAATCCGGATACGTTCGTTCATTGACCTGGTCGGGCAATGTCATGGTCAAGTCACCGGCAATTCGCCGCCGCTCGCGGGTATCGATCAACCGGCCGTGGTCGAATGCGTTGCGGTACTTATCCTTCGAGAAGACGAAGATACGCCAGACGTCGAGCATGTCGGTTTCATCGACGATCGTGAAGTCCGTGTTGTTATAGGAGCCGCCGAGCTGTCGGCCTGGCAGTCCGGTGCCTTGCATACCGAATTCATTCGCGTCGGTGTAGAGACATTCGGCGCCGGCGGACGCGGCCACATCGGAATTGCCGGTGGCATCAATGACCGTTTTCGCCAACACAACACCGCGTCCATCGGGAGTGGCAACGACGACGCCGGCCACGCGATGATCGTGGACCAGGGTTCCGCATCCGATCGTGCCGAACCAGATGTCCGCGCCGGCGTTGAGCAATTCTTGCCGATACCATTCCATCCTCTGTTCCACTTGCCACTCGGTCTGGCCACCCTGGACGGAGGCCGTGAATCCGACCCGGTTCCCCCAGTAGTATTTGGTGATGGCGCCCTGCGTGCCGACGCCGCCCAAACCATACAGGTACTCGATGACCAACGTCTTGGCCCCGCGTCGCGCGGCGCCGATACCGGCCGGCGCGCCGCTGGTGCCGCCGCCGACCACGACGACGTCATATTCGGCAAGGACGGGAACCGGGCGGCTATCTTGGCTGATAGTGGGTAACTTCTGCGTTGGCCGAATACCGGTGAGGAACTCGCGTATCTCCCCTTGAAGAACCGGCCCATCCGCAGCCCGGCCGGCCAGTTTCGCGGTGGTGATTGGTGGCATTCCCAACGCGTCTCTGGCAGCTGCCTTGCCGAACCGCTGGCCGAGATCCATGGCAGACAACGGCCGCACCAGTTGTTCCGCCTGCACTCGAGATACGTCCGCGGATCCACTCAAAACATAGAACCGATCCACATTCGACGGCTTAAATGCGCCCATCGGCAGTTTTTCGGTCCCTTGCCAAGGTCCGGTAGCCGTCTGACATCCAAACATTGCATCAGGCGGTATTGCGAACAAGACGTCCGACGCGTATTGCTGTTCGGGATCGTAGGTTAGAGAGCGAGCCTGCTGATCGGCCTTCATATAGACTGCCCAGCTTCCGTCTTCCATTTGCAAGGGGAGGGAGTACTCGATGATCTTGAAAGTGTTATTGGCTTCCCCGCCACGGTTCGGAAGGGAGCCATAAAACGGGGGATCGATGATCCGCGATTCAATGCCGTCGGAAGTCCGCGGCTGGCCACCGATCACAACGCGTTGGAATGGAACCATACCGCCTTGAAACGGCCGAAATTTCGCCCTGGCCAAACGGGCAACAGCCGCACGCGGCGTGGCGTCGATGATCGTCTTGGCCAGCACCGCCTGGCGCCCCGCCCGATTGGCCATCACAAGACCACATGGCTTCTCCTGGCTGTCGAGTAATAGATCGGTGACATAGCAGCTGTACAGATACTGAACTTTCGCGGCTAGCAATGCGTCGTCGAGTATCCTTTTCACGTGCAGGGGCCGTGGTGGCGGAACTGCCGTGCGAGGCTTCTCCACCGGCCCTTTTTCAGGGCCGATCATCCGTATCTCACCCAACAGCATGCGGTGGTAGCCGTCTGGCATTTCCACGAATAATTGGACGTAGCGGGCTAGGGCGTTCAGGTCCGCGGTCAGAATTGCAAGATTGTCGGATGGCTGGTCGTTCGTAATCACCGCGACCTGGTTCCAAGTCTTTTTGTCATCACTCACCGACACGGTAACTCGCCGGACATCGAATCCACCACCCGCGCTCGTTGTCTCCGTGCGGCGAAATACCATGAGTTGGACTTGCCGAATGTCCTTCGATACACCAAGGTCCGCGATGATGTTGGTATTTCTCTCGTACTGAACACTATCTGTGATCGGATCGAGCCATATGCCATTGGTGAGCAGGCTGGGCGGTTCCGAGTCCTTGTGAATCGTTCCACTTGGGACGTCTGTTTGGTAGGTGAAATCGAGCCGGTTTGCATCGATGACTGGAACTCTGGGATCATCGAAAATCTTTTTTGCCAGCGGCGATACCGGCTGCTCGCCCTCTTCCAGCCACAGCCGCAAGGTGGCCGTCATGTCCTCGCCCAGGTACGGGTACGGCGCAGCTAGGAATACGTTCGCGCCTTCTTCGGCCGCGGCAATGGCCGCCGCGACGGCACCGGTACTGCCGCCGACGACCACCACGTCTGTTGTGTAGGCCACGGGTATCTCGCGAGCCGATTCTTGAACGAACTTGGCGGCCGAAGCGACGGCGGGCAGGAAAAGAAACGAGACAAAAAAGGTCAACGCAGTAAGGCATTTTGGCAGCATGGTATCTCCTTTTTGAGATTGACCGGGTTCATTTCGGAGAGAGTTATTGAGTATACATTGGAATGCTGGATAGCTCATCAGGAAAAAGTGCCAATTCGAGTGGCCCTTTGTCATGGCGCTAAAAGGAGGAAGAAAACAATCCGGGATTTATTGTTGATGAAGATTGCACAACGGAAAAACTTACATATCAAGATGGAACTCGGAAATTCCTGGGCTCCCACTGGTCGCCCTGGTTCATTCGTGGCGCGAAGATCAATCGGTCGCACCTCAGGCATCGAACCGGCTGGCGGTTGATTGTCCATTGATTGTTGCCGGCAAGTCGTTTATGAAATATAAAGTTGTGTTTCCGCGCCTCGATGTCTTACCATGAAAGGCGAGCCATGCCATGAAGAACCATCCTTACCGCCAGCTTTGGAACGTGTTTTTTTTGATGAATGTCTTGCTTGTACTAATCTTGGTCGGATTCCCTGCGGCGGTATTTTGCGCAGAGCTGCCGGACGACGAGCTGCTTTCCGGCGCGTCGCAGCGAATCGAGAAGCACCGCATGGCGGATGCGGTCATCAGCGTCGTCGATGCCTTGGGCAATCCAGTCACCGGTGCGAGAATTTCCGTGGAGCAAACCAGGCATGCCTTCCTGTTCGGCTGTAATATCTTCCAGTGGGGCCGACTTCCCAATGAGACGATGGAAACAGCCTATCGACAACACTATGCCGAGCTATTGAATTATGCCACATTGCCGTTCTACTGGAATTCCTATGAGCCGCGTCGCGGTGAGCCGATGCATGAGCGTACCGAGAAGATTGCACGTTGGTGTCAGGAGCACGGTATCCTCACGAAGGGGCATCCGCTCGCCTGGAACATGGGCGATCCGCGCTGGTTGCCCGACGATCTTGACGAAATCCACCACCTGCAAATGGCCCGGATCGATGATTGCGTTTCTCGATTTGTCGGCCTGATTGACCGTTGGGACGTGGTCAACGAGGTCACGCACTATGATCGGCCTGAGTTCGTCAACAACCGATCACCCAAAATCAGTGCGATGTGGAAACGGACTGGCCAAATCGAGTTCACGCGAGAGTGCTTCCTGCACGCCCGCAAGGCTGGCCCGAAAGCCACGCTGCTGATCAATGACTACCGGACCGATCCGGCTTTCGAGCGAGTGATCGAACAGCTTGTCGACGACGCGAACAACCGACTCTATGATGTGATTGGCATCCAGAGCCACATGCATGGGGGCCCGTGGCCCTCGGAGAAGATCTGGGAAGTCTGCGAGCGTTTCGCGCGGTTTGGCGTGCCGCTCCACTTCACCGAAACGACAATTCTATCCGGCCGACGAGGCGGGGAGCGGCCCCGGCCATGGAATTCCACGCCCGAAGGCGAGGTCTTTCAGGCACGGGAGGCTGTCCGCTTCTATACCATGCTCTTCTCTCATCCGGCTGTCGAAGCGATCACCTGGTGGGATTTCTCCGACTACCACGCTTGGCAGGAGGCCCCGGCCGGATTCCTGCGTAAGGATATGACGCCGAAACCGATGTACGACGAACTGAAAAAGCTCATCAAAGGTACGTGGTGGACCAAGGTGACACTCACCACCGGTGTTGATGGTAAAGGGAACCTGCGTGGATTCTTGGGTGAATATAAAATCACTGTCTCGATCGACGGCAAACAAGATGTCACCAAGGAGTTCACGCTCGCCAAGGGCCAGCCAAACCAATGGATGATTAAGATGGAGTAGTGTTGCCACCAAGAGAGGGCTGAAGAAGGGCCGGAGTATAAGACACGCCGGAAATCAAGAAAGCAAGACCCTGTTGTGACAGGTCACGCTCCGTTGTGGCCAGTCTCCTGACCGAGCCACAGGCATTTCCGTTGTTTTGTCGAATTCCTGAGACACGCCGGAAATCAGCAAATCGAGATTAGGTTATTTTTTTAAATCATCCCATAATCATAAGGTTTTCGCATTTCACGCATCACGAACTTGTCTGCTTCCGTGTCGTCGACGCATTGCTCCTTGGCCGGATCCCATTGGAGCTTTCGACCGAGACGGATGGCAATCACACCCAGGTGGCAGAGGCTGGCCGACCGGTGACCTACGTCGGCCGGACAGATCGTGGTTTCGCGCGATTTCATGAACTCGAAGAAATTGCCCATATGGTCGCTGCTGTGATACACCCGCGGTGCACTCTCGGGCAGTTCTTCTTTGAGGATATCCGGATCGCTGGATTGAATAGAACCACGGGTGACCCAGATCCAGCCGTCGGTTCCAGAAAACTTAATTCCATGTTGCTAGCCGTCCTTGTCTTTGACACCGCCCCACCACTCGCTGGCCGTGGTGCTCCTCGATGTATGGATGACACCGTCTTCATAGGTGTAGGTCACATCGTATTCGCTTGCGGCAGTGAAGCCGCCGGGAATCATATCGACAAGCTGCCTGCCTTCAATGCTGACTGGCCCCGATCCATCGTGCCCAAGAGCCCATAAGACGATGTCGTTGTGGTGCGCCCCCCAGTCGGTCATTGTGCCACCAGCATACTCCCACCAATAGCGAAAACTGAAGTGGGTCCGCTCCTTGACATAGAGCACGGCGGGTGTCTGGCCTTGCCAGAAATCATAGTTGAATCCGGCAGGGACTTCACTCTCGATGAACGGGCCTTGCCGTAATCCGGCCGGGAGCCAGACCTCGGCCTTTTCGATCTTGCCAATACGGCCGTTACGGACCAGGTCGCAGGCCAGGCGGAACTCTTGGCTGAGTACCCGTCTGAAACACACGCCCCGTCTCACGCTGCACCTCAACCAACCGCTTCCCCTCGTCGATTGTTAGCATCAGCGGCTTCTCGCAATAAACGTCTTTACCGGCCTTCATGGCACCAATCGACACGAGGGTGTGCCAGTGGTCGACGGTACCGCAAATCACAGCATCGATATCTTTGCGTTCGAGTATTTTGCAGAGCAAACCACAACGGTCAGGCACGGCAACCTGGAATCTTCGTCTGGACAGAGCACTAGAC
>JAFGFZ010000031.1 GCA_016930815.1 Pirellulales bacterium
GATGCATGGCGCTTGAGTCCGAAACCTTCCTCGAGAAATGCGATGACGGGTTGTAGCATCGATAGGCTGCTTGTGATCGCCGCGACAAATAGCATGAAGAACCATAGAAAACCAAAGAATTGACCGGCTGGCATTTGGGCGAAGACGTTGGGTAAAGCTTTGAATCCAAGATCGAACGTGGATTGCCCGCCCGCCGCAATCCCCAAGAAAATGAATGCGGCGGGCAGTGTGATGAGGCCCCCTAAACAGACTTCGAAAAATTCATTCATGCTACTAGCGGTTAAGCCGCTAAGCACAATATCATCATCGCGTTTAACATAACTTGCGTAATTAATAATAATTCCAAAGCCAACCGACAGACTGAAGAAGATCTGCCCCGATGCGGCCAGCCAGGTTTCGGGATCTTTCAGGGCATCGCTGTTTGGATTCCACATAAAACCGAGCCCACCCAAGATGGACTGATCGGGTTTCGCGGGATCTGGCGTGCCGAGTGTCAAAACCCGGACAAGAACGCATAACGCACAAATGGTCATGACTGGCATGGCGAATGTGCAGAATTTCTCGATCCCCTTGCTGACACCGCGGTAGATCAGTGCGAAGTTCAGAAGAAACACTCCGATCAGGACGAAAAGAAGCTGACGGTTATCCGCTGCAAAGAGGGAGCCATCTTTCTCACTTCCGACGAAATCATCGAAAAAGGTTTCGTATACTCCAAGGCCCTTAAGATTGATCAGCTGCCCGGAAAGGTAGTTCAAGGCATAACCCAAGCACCATGACTCGATCACGACATAGTACATGTAGATGACCAGTGGGATCAGGAGGGCGAGGGCGCCAAAATAGCGGGCCAACGGGTTGCCGGTAATGACGGTATAAATTCCCGGTGCCGAATTGAATCCTTTGGTTCCGGCGCACCGGCCCATGGTCCATTCTGCCCAACAGAGCGGGATGCCGAGGATGAGGAGCGAAATGAAGTAGGGGAGCATGAAGGCTCCCCCGCCATGTTGCGCGGCTTGGCCGGGGAACCGCAAAAAATTACCCAATCCAACGGCTGATCCTGCAACTGCCAGAATCACACCGATTCGAGTTGCCCATTGTTCCCCACCTGCTGGCTTTTCGTACTGCGCCACAATGGTTCTCCTTGTTGGTTTCAGGACACGAGGATTGGGTCCAGAGGCAGTGTGGATCTCTTGTAACTGGTAAATTGGTATTTGTCAACACGTTACGGTGTATTGCTTTGGCCTGGAGACTATTTTTCATTGGGAATATTTGCCAGGTATATTTCTGGCCATATGATGATCATGCATCGAAACATTTCATGACAAGCCCGCATTCTCGCAGAAGTTCTTCCACGTGCGTATCTTTCTTTACGAGTTCATGACAGGTGGTGGATTATTCGGCTGCGATGGAGTGCCTCTGGCATCATTGCGTGCCGAGGGTAAGGCCATGATCAGTGCCCTCGCGACCGATTGTGCGGCAGTGGAAAACGTAGAACTGACGGTACTTCGAGATGCCCGTTGCGCCGATTTACCGTTACCTCGTTGCCGTGTCGTGGATGTGCATTCGGCCAGTGATGAGCGGGCCTGCTTGGAGCAACTTGCCAGAGAGATGGATGCGGGGATGTTGATTGCGCCCGAAATCGGCCAAGCGCTGGCGGAACGGGTACGATGGATTGAAGGAGTCGGCGGGAGGTTGCTTTCGCCTAATTTGAAATTTGTTACATTGGCCTCGAATAAAATCCGGACCAGCCAGCAGCTTCGAAAAGGAGGTATTCAAGTCCCGGAATCGGGCCAGCTTGACGTCGATGCGAGAGGATTCGTTGATCTGCCGCGTGATTTTCCCTACCCGGCGATTATCAAACGGATCGATGGCGCTGGTTCCGTCGGAATGCAGTTCCACTCAGAGCCCGCACGATGCCACTTGGATCCTCATGCCCCATGGATGATTGAGCGATTCTGCCCTGGGATAACGGCCAGTGTTGCTCTGATCAGTGCCCCGAATGTCTGTCTTCCGCTTCCTCCTTTCCTTCAAAAGTTGGATCCGGAGACTTTTCAGTACCTTGGTGGATCGAGGCTGATGGGGGATCCGCTTGGCGGCCGAGCCACGAATTTGGCGACGGAAGCCATCGCAATTCTTGGTCCCCCCACCGGTTATGTTGGTGTTGATCTGGTCTTGGGTGAAGATCCCAGTGGCAAGAGCGACTATGTTATTGAAATTAATCCGCGCATCACAACATCTTATATTGGCCATCGAGCTCTGGCCAACGATAATGTAGCGGAGGCGATTATCAGCATCGCCTATGGTGGGCATGGAAGCTTGTCATTCCGGGATGGATCCATACAATTCGCTGTCGATGGCCACATCGATTGAATATTCTCCTGGTCCCCGTTATTCGGTATAGGATCTGGCGGATAAGGTCGGCTGTCATCTCTCTGTATACCTCTGTTTTGTATTCTTCGGGGGGAGTCATGCCTGTAGGTTCCCGGTCGGAGGTTGATGGTAGGGTACCGATCATCGGGTTGGATATTGGTGGCGCCAACCTGAAAATTGCCGATGGGTGCGGCTACGTCCGTTCGATGGCATTCGCCCTTTGGCGGGAACCGTGGCGGCTCTCGGAACGATTGCGTGAATTGATCGACGAAGCCCCGAAGTCAGAACGGATCGCTGTGACGATGACCGGCGAACTGTGCGATTGTTATGCGACGAAAGCAGAGGGTGTGCGGCACATCCTGGCGGCGTTGATCGAAGTGGCTGCGGGCAGGGAAGTGGAGGTTTATTTAACCGATGGCCGTATCGTACCCTGTCAAGAAGCGCTCCAGAATCCAATGGCTGCGGCGGCTTCGAACTGGCATGCATTGGCTGCCTATGCATGCCGGTACATTGGAAAGGATCCTGGCCTGCTGATCGATATTGGCTCGACAACATCGGATCTCATCCCCTTGGCGGCTGGAAAACCGGTTCCTCAGGCGACGGATGATACATCGAGGCTGATTGCTGGTGAACTTGTCTATTCGGGCATTGGCCGGACGCCAGTCCCCGCAGTTGTCAATACGGTCCGATGGCGGGGGCAGGATTGCCCTGTTGCGGCTGAGTATTTCACATCGACTTTGGATGTTTATGTGATCCTTGGTGAACTTCCCGAAGATGCGTCGGATACGGCGACAGCCGATGGAAAACCCAGGCTACGGGAGTATGCTCGTGCCCGTTTGGCGCGTTCGGTATGCATGGATCCGGCTGCGTTTTCCCAAACCGATGGCCGCGCCATCGCGCTGGCGGTGCGGGAAGCGCATACGTTCCAACTTGTCCGAGCTGCGAAAAAGGTCATCGATGCCATGCCTTCCTCCCCGGCGGCCGTTGTCCTAAGTGGTGCGGGAGAATTTCTCGCAAGACGCTTGGTGGATATTGTGCTTCCGGGCACGCGGTTGATTTCGTTTTCGGAACTTCTCGGATCGGCGGTCAGCTGCTGCGCGCCCGCGCACGCACTTGCTCAACTAGCCAACGAAAGGAAACTTGGATGACAGATCAACCAGGGCGAATCCTCAAGGTGGGTGGCAGTCTATTGGATTTACCCGATCTGCCCGAACGGTTGCAGGCATGGCTTGCCCGGCAAGGTCCGGCCAGGAACGTGTTGGTTGCAGGTGGTGGCCCACTTGTTGACACGCTCAGGAAAATGAATGGCATGCGGCCAATTGCCGATGAAATCAGCCATTGGCTGGCAATCGATTTGATGGATGTTGCCGCGCGAGTGCTCGCGGCCTGGATGCCCGGGATCCCATTAATCTCAAGAATTTTTTCAACAACCGAGGCAACCTCGAGATGCCTCACCGAACGGCCTGGTGGGCCTTGTGCTTTGCACATCGCGTGGCAATCCTTGGATGCCCAGACCGTGATCCTTGCGCCCGGCATCATGTTGCGAGATGTTGAACCGAATTCTCCCGGCGTCAAGCTGCCCAAGAGTTGGGCTGTGACGAGCGATTCCATCGCGGCCCGATTGGCCGTTTTGATGGGGTTTCCGGAGCTGGTGCTTTTCAAGTCCGTGACAGCGCCGTCGGACAGGCGCGATGATGCGGCTTGGTCCCAATTAGGCTATGTTGACAGATTCTTCCCTCGAATCGCCAAGTCGATTTCTACTGTCCGTTTTGAGAATTTGCGGCTTTATTGCCACCACCAATGACCGGTTTCTGGAGTTCCCTGGGATCGAATGGCAATGATGTCCGGTTTCGATCTGGCCAAAGTGAGGGCCTTCCATGGCGAAACATCGACGCCGCCGGATGCACTAAAGATTCGATTCCGGCCTTTCTTGATAAAGGTTACTTTCGTGGCAACGAATTGAGGGGCATGGAACCGCTCGCTCAGTTCCATTGAAGCCAGGAGGGATAGATCCACTCCAGTCTTTGCTTCGAGATTCTTATGCCAGATGAGCGCCGAGATGACGGCCAGATCCATCAAGTTGCGGACCTGCCCGAATGTTGAATCGTGGTCCGACAACTCACTGTACTTTTGGGTCATCAACTGAGCCCAGCGCTCGATTTGGGGATTGGCTTTCCCGGTGCGTGTCTTCTGGCCATCCGCGGTGACAAAATCTTCCTCCGAGAGGCATTGGACACCCTGGCCGCAGATTTCCCAAACGAGTTCTTCACCGTCGGTTTGAAGAGCATCGTATTTCGGGCCAAGCCACCATCGGGGCAGCATGTTATTCATGCCACTCGGACCGGGTCGGACCATTTCGAGGTAAGACGGCAGGCCGGGAATGGGCGATGGTTCAAAACCCATTGCCAAACGCTTCATCCGGAAATCGGCTGCAATCATCACCCGCGCGAAATGGCTCGTCGCATCCACGCCGTGAATCGTGATGTTTTGGGGTCCGAGCGTTTCTTCCAAGCGCCGAGCGACCGCCTCGGATGCATCGGAGGGACGCAACTGTTTGGCTAAGGTGCTGAGCCGTTGCAGTCCGTCTTGGGTTGGATCAATCGAGCATGTTGCGATCCCGCCGGACTTGCTATAGGTATTCAAAGCCACGATCAGGTCGTCCATAAGCAAAACGGGCCGGCCTGTTGTTGTACCGACGATATTCCCAAGGGCGTCCACCTTCCAACCTTCAGCGGGGCCGGCAAGCACTAGATCGTGGGATTCCGGTAAAACAAGCAGATAACGAATCCGCTGCAAGCCTGCCATGAACTGAACTTCTTCCGGAAGTGGCTTGCCGGATCGACGGCTCTGTTCGGCCATCTTGGCCAGTCGGCCAAGCGAAACGAATCGCAGGTCCGTGAAAGTGGACAAATCACCCGGCACGGCGGCGAGGGCCTGCTGGCGGACCTTTTGGAGCCGGGCCGATTCTGACGCCGACAGATTGCTGAGCACTCCCTCCCCGTCGATGCAGACTCCACCGATCCCTTCGACAAGCAACTGGGCATGGCCCGTTGATATCGTGAGCCACAGAACGTTTCCGGCCCCGAAAATCACAAAGCAAGCGACCGAACGGAGGACCAAACGGATTCCGAAGCATTGGAACGACATGCGTCTATCTCCCTAGGTTATTACTTTCACGTTCCATAGCCGGGATATCTCGCGACATGGGCCACCGTTTTTTGGATGTTACCAATCCATGCGACGACTGCCTTGTGGCGGAATTCCAGGTGAGGAACGCCGGATTTCTGGGCGCAACAATATTTGCCCATTCACTTTAGAATAATTGCTTGCCAGCCCGGCTTCAACAATGGGGACTCCGAAACAACTCAATAAATCATCCCATTAAATCCATCTCCCCATCCCTATTCGTAGGAGGCGGTGCGGATTGTTCCCAATATTCCGTTCTTTCGGGTCCAATTTTTACGGTTTGGTGGAGGTTTTGTCCTCCCCCGATGAGCGGAAGTAGAATACCACCCGGTAGTTGGGATGGACGGCAAGCCACTTGCAGGTACATGGTACCTTGAAATAGTCTGGAAAATATGGAGTATGATGACAGAGCCCCGCCTTTCTTGGCAGGGTCGGCGGAAGTAGATGCCAGTCCCATGATTGCCTATCTTGTGATACGAGAAGGTTCAAAATGGACCGACGTAATCCGTTTGGTTCCCGAGGAGACTGTTACCATCGGTCGGGCACCGACCAATAAGATCGTCATTCAAGATGAACGGTGCAGCCGCACGCACGCAGAAATGTTCCTGGCGCAAGGGAACTGGGTGATACGCGACTTGGACAGCCGTAACGGAACCATTGTTGCAGATCAGCGTTTGAACTCAGATTACATGCTCCAGCCAGGCGATATCATCCGGATTGGCAATTCCCATCTGGCTTATGTGCACGATTTGGCACAAGCCTTTCCTGATTCAAGCACGCTATTGCGGCGTGCCGAGACCATGGAAGGTGCCTCCTCCGACGTGGCCATCGATATGAGCGATAACGAGAGCGTCCTGGAGGTGTATGAGCCAACCAATATCACGCATCGCACAGGGCATAGTCGATTTCTTGATTCCGCAGAACAGGATCCAACATTAACAACCCCCAAAGTTGGCCGTGCTGCGGCCAAACTCTGCCGCCTGGCATTTGAATTGGCTAAATCAACGGATCTGAGTTCTCTTTCGCATCTTGCATTGGATGGTCTGTTTGAGGGAACCCACGCGGATGCTGGCGCCGTTTTGCTCAGGAAATATTCGTCCGTCAACAAGCAAGACCAGCAGGATGTTCTGGATGTGATTGCATCCCGAAGCGATTCCAGCCACTCGTACCATCGCGTTTCGCAATTTTTGGCCTCCACGGTGCTGCGGGAGGGGCAAGCGGTCCTGGCCCGAAACGTCATGGATGATAGTCAACTTGGGAGCCGGGATAGCAAAGGAGATATCCTGGCGGCGAGTGTTATTTGTGCCCCTGTCCGCCGGGATGGCCGGGTCCTCGGCGTGGTCCATCTCTATTCGACAGATGCTGAGAGATCCCTGGATCCGGACGATCTGGAATTCACGTTAGCTGTCGCGGATACGGTGGCTGTTGCCATTGAAAACCTCAGCCGCCGTCAAGAATTGGCGGAAAACCTTGATCAAGTCCGGGATGAAAATGTCCAGCTCCGAGAGCGGTTGGGGGTCCAGAGCGAGCTGGTCGGTAGTAGTTCCATGATGATGCAGGTTGCCCAGGAGATTGCACGCGCAGCTCCCAGTCGCGTAACGGTTCTTATTCGCGGTGAAAGTGGTGTTGGGAAGGAGCTCGTGGCTCGGGCTGTTCATTTTTCTAGTCCCCGGCGCAATGGCCCTTTTGTTTGCCTCAACTGCGCTGCCTTATCCGAATCGCTTCTGGAAAGTGAACTCTTTGGCCATGAAAAGGGGGCATTCACCGGGGCGACCGCGAGGAAGATAGGCAAGTTTGAAGCGGCGCATCGCGGCACATTGATGCTTGACGAAATTGGTGAGATGAGCTCGTCCATTCAAGCCAAATTCCTTCGTGTTTTGGAAGGGCATCCTTTCGAGCGCGTTGGAGGTAGCGAAGCCATCCATGTCAATGTCCGAGTGATCGCGGCAACGAACCGGGACTTGGAAAGGGATGTCGCCGATGGTCGTTTTCGCCGGGATCTTTATTTCCGGCTTCATGTGCTGGAGATTGTCGTTCCAGCACTTCGCAAACGCCCCGAGGACATCCCCGAACTGGCGGACTTCTTTCTCCAGTGGTTCAACGCGGAAACAGGCCGGAAAATCCGCGGATTCACTCCGGCCGCGGTGCGTGCCATGACCAGCTACCGATGGCCGGGGAATGTCCGCGAACTGAAGAATGTTGTGGAGCGGGCCGTTGTTCTGGTCCGTGGCAATACGATCGATGTTGAGGATCTGACCCTCACAACTCTGAAAACGGCCGGTGACACGGAGAGTAGCGATCCCCTGCGAATCAAGCCGGGAGAGTATAATCCATTGTCTTTGGCCGATCTCGAACGCGACCACATTCTAGCCACATTGAACTCCACCGGATGGAACAAGAGCCGGTCCGCGAGCATCCTGGGCATCGAGCGGTCGACTCTGGACCGGAAAATTCGCCGATACGATCTGACCGACCAGCGGCCCCGGTAGTCCACCTAATCCGCATATTTCATGAGCCTTCTGCTGCGGCCGCTCGTGACGAAATTCATGAAATATGCGGGCGAATCATCGGGCAGTTCGACCGGCGGGAAGCATCAACGAAACACGCGAAAGAGGCGAAAAGTGGGAAGAAAGACGATGGTCTTCGCGAGAACGATGGCACTATGACCGAATGAGGCGTCGGAGAGTCTGAAGGTTCACCACATCGAGGTCCTTGCCATTCTGGATGCCTTTGGGTGTTTCAAGATACATCGGGACCTTCTGGAAACGGCCATCATTCAAGATGTTTTGGAAAGGTCGAAGCCCAAGGAAACCCTGGCCAATATGCGCATGCCGGTCAACCCGCGAACCCAGCTCTGTCTTGCTGTCATTCAAATGGATTCCCTTGATGAGCCGCGTGCCTAGGACGCGGTCGAACTGGCGCATCGTATTGTTGTAGTCGGCATTCGTGCCGAGTGGGTATCCAGCGGCAAAGACATGGCATGTATCAAAACAAACCCCGAGCCGATCGGGATTGCGAACTCGGTCCATGATCTGTGCGAGGTGCTCGAATGAAGATCCAATGCATGTTCCCTGGCCGGCCGTTGTTTCAATGAGGCATTGGGATCCAAGGGCGCGCGTTTGCCGATGAATTTCGTTTAAGGCCCGCGCAATTGCTCGAATACCCCGCGTCTGGGTGCTCGATGTGTATGCCCCTGGATGGACTACGACATACGGAATCCCAAGTCGATCCGCGCGCTCTAGCTCAAGAACCATTGCGGCAATCGATTTCTCCCACAGTGCTTTCTCCGGGCTCGCTAGATTGATGAGGTAGGAAGAGTGCGCAATGGGGTGTGAAATCTTGTATTTGGACAGTGCGTCGCGGAACTTAGTAACGGCCTCGTGCGAGACTTTTTTTGCGGACCACTGCGTATTGTTCTTTGTAAAGATCTGCAGGCACTGGCAACCGGCTGCCTCGGCGCGCTCGACCGCCTTGTCATAACCTCCAGCAATCGACATGTGGGCACCAAGCAGGACCATTGCTCTCCTGTTGAAATGCGAGACGATCCGCATGCCCAAAGCACCAATCGGGAGATCGTGCCAGGCTGGACCATGATCGGCGCCATGGTGGTATTGGCGGTTCAGATGCGTGTAATATATCGTCTATCCCAGTTGTTTCCAACAAGACCGCACACTATTCTTAATGGTGGAAACATCATGTGAGAAGAAAGGGAGTCGCGTTCGATGCTTATGCAAGCCATGTCTCGCGGCAATTCGGTTTGTTTTGACTTGTTATTCTGGATCATTGCTTCCATGGCGTGGTTGCCAGGACTGAAAACCTGGTCCAGACCAATTCCAGCTGAGGAAAGGGACACGCCTGAACACGCGGTGCCATCGACCTCGGACCTTCGCGCGTGGATTGAAGAGCTGTCATCTGATGACTATCGAGTGCGAGAACATGCGGCTGACAGGCTATTGCAGGCGGGTTCGGCTGCTGAGCCATTTCTTCGTGAGGCCGCGGGAAGTCCTGCCCTCGAGACGCAACTCCAAGCCAAACGTATTCTGGAGATGGTTCTCGAAGCCGAGATTCAAAAACGCATTGAGGCGTTCATCCATGATGTGGATGGTAGTCGAGGCATTTCATTGCCTGGATGGAAACGTATCCAGGCGCACTACAAACAGAACGATAAATTCCGAAATGTCTTTGTTCAACTCTATCAAGCGGAACCGGGATTGTATGACGCTTATGAAGAGAGCTTGGAAAGTGCTAGTTTGATTTTATCCAAACGGATCAGCGCGCTGCACAAGTGCTTGCAGGATGGAGCCACCCAGCAGCTTCAATATCATTATTATAATCCAGC
>JAFGFZ010000245.1 GCA_016930815.1 Pirellulales bacterium
AATTTCGCTACCATAACAGCCCAGATCGGAATAACCGAGATCGTCGGCCAGAATCAACAGAATATTCGGTCTACCCGACGCCCACGTTGGGCTAAACCAGATCCCCGCGAGAGCCAGCATGCATGAGCAGTGGATGATGATCGATCGTTGCATGGTTCGAGTTCATTTTGAGCTAGAGGGAGTTGAGGCGAATCTCTTAGTATTCGGATTCAGAATTTTGAACGTGATTATTTTCAAAGCGGAGGGGCTGTGACACAAGTGATATATTACGATAATTGAATTGTGAATTATAACGGGTTTGGCAGGTAACATCCACAATGGAAAGGACTATTCAGCATGTCTCAACTCAACGTTCGGACTGATGCGTGTGAGCTGGATTTTTTATCTCTTGGTGCCCTCGTCCACCGCCTCGATCCGGGGTTGATTCCATTTCGAAGAGCCCGTACAGTGGAAATTCATGTTTCGGGGGGTGAATACAATGTCGCGGCGAATTTGGCGAGTTGTTTTGGATTAAAGACTGCCATAGCGACAGCGATGGTCGATTATGGCATTGGCGAACTCGTGCAGGCCCGCATCCGCGAGATGGGTGTCATCCCATATTACAAGTGGTTCGAACATGACGGAGTTCGCGGGCCGAATATCGCTACCGTCTACAGTGATCGGGGGAAGGGAGTGCGGGCTCCGGTGGTTTTTTACAATCGGGCGAATGAGGCTGGGGCCTTATTGAAACCGGGTGATTTCGATTGGCAGGCAATTTTTTCCCGCGGGGTACGCTGGTTCCATTCGGGTGGTATCTTTGCCGCTCTTTCCGAAACGACATCGGAACTGATTCTCGAAGCCATGCAAGCCGCCAAGGCCGCCGGCGCGATCACTTCGTTCGATTTGAATTATCGAGCCAAGTTGTGGGATTCCCGTGGCGGAATCAAGCAGGGCCAGCACGTGTTCGGCCGGATCGTCGAGCATGTCGATGCACTCATTGGCAACGAAGAGGATCTTCAGAAAGGGCTCGGCATAACCGGTCCAGATGTGGATCAGAAAAACAAACGGTCCAAGCTGGATACGGAAACGTTTTTTGGCATGATCGATCAGGTGACCTCAAACTACCCGAACATCCAGATGGTGGCGACGACATTACGGGAAGTCTATTCGGCGAATCATCACGGGTGGGGGGCCGTGTTGTGGCTGGGCGGCCAGCAATGCGTCAGCGACGTTTGCGAACTGGATGTCCTGGATCGGATTGGCGGCGGCGATGGTTTTGCGTCCGGCTTGATTTACGGGCTCATTCAACGGAAAGCGCCCGACGAAGCCCTCCGCCTGGGCTGGGCGCACGGTGCCCTCCTCACCACCTTCCCCGGCGACGTCTCGATGGCACGCCTATCCGAAGTCGAATCATTCGGATCCTCCCGCGTGCAACGTTAATCCCGAATCCGCGAGATGATACTCGAAGCGGCCGAATCGATTCCCTTCAGGGCGGACGAGAGTGCTTCCCGGCTCGGTGCGTAATCCATGGCGACTGGGCGGAGAATTTTTTCCGATTTCACCAGTTCGCACAACGAATGCGTGTAGTCCCGCATCCCCTCCTCGCGGCATTGGTGGAGGATCGCCGGGATGTCCTCATCCTCTTCACGAAGAATCTTGGACTTGACGATCGAATTGACGAGCAGCACCTCGGTTGCCGGATATCGAGATTTCTCTTGAACGCCCGGAATCAAACGCTGGGCCATGATGGCCTTCAAGCTGTTCGACAGGGATGATCGGATGAAGCTGTGCTCCGACCGATCAAAGAATTCAAGAATCCGGGCGAAACTGAGCTGTGCATCGGAACAATGCAGGGATCCGAGCACCAGATGGCCTGTTTCCGCGGCTTGAATTGCCGCCAGCATGGTTTCCCGATCGCGCATTTCCCCAATCAGAATGGCGTCGGGGTCCTGCCGCACGACGACTCGCAGGGCGTCCTGGAAGCTCGGGACATCCAATCCCACCTCCCGTTGGGAAATGATGCATTTCTTGCCATGAAACGCGAATTCGATCGGATCCTCGATCGTGATGATATGCATGCTCCGAGTATTGTTGATATACTCCAACATCGCGGCGAGCGTGGAACTCTTGCCACATCCGGTGACGCCGCACACCAAGATCAACCCATCCATCGTCTTGCTTATCATATCCCGGTAAATCTCAGGGAGGTTCAGTTCATCGAAGTCCAGGATCTTGGCTTTCACACACCGCACGGCCACATGCGTTTCGCCCGTGGATCGGTAAATGTTGATTCGGTAGCGATCGCCCGTTTCATCCGCGGCCGAGAAATCGAGCGCGCCGTGCATTTCAAATTCCCGCCACCGGTCTCCGGGGACAAGCGGCCCGATCATCTCATTGACATAGATCGTGTCTGAGATTGGCGGCATGTTGAGCTTGTGCAGATAACCGCCAATCCGGACATAAGGTGGATAGCCGACCTTCAAATGCAAGTCCGATGCCTCATTCTTTCCGAGAAAAGCCAGCAGTTTTCGCATTTCTTCCGCTGGAGATGGTTTGTTTTCCATGCGTGGTGCGTCCTTGAGTGGGGCCCATGTAATGAGCTAGAGAGAGAAGTACCTATTCCGTCCGATTGCCATATTTCATACGATAGCAGTGCCTTCCATGGCGTCAAGCACAACCTTTGGATTAGAAATCATGATCAACGAAGAACGGATCACGCAATCGTATGAATTGTCCAAAGAGCGGTATCAAGAATGGGGTGTTGATGTCGACCTGGCCCTAGAGCGGCTGGCCAGTGTCCCAATTTCCCTCCATTGCTGGCAGGGAGATGATGTGGGTGGTTTTGAATCGGCCGGCGAGGAACTGGGTGGCGGTTTGGCCGTGACAGGCAATTATCCTGGAAAGGCACGGACTCCAGACGAACTACGCCAGGACGCGGAAAAGGCCCTTTCTTTGATTCCTGGAACGCATCGGTTCAATCTGCATGCAAGCTACGCGGAAACGGGTGGGAAGAAGACCGAACGCAATGAACTGGAACCGGCCCATTTTCAGGGCTGGATCGATTGGGCCAGGGAACATGGGCTTGGCCTGGATTTTAATCCCACCTTCTTTTCTCACCCGCTAGCCTCAGATGGGTTCACCCTATCGTCGGCCGACCGTGGCAAACGCCAATTCTGGATTGAACATGCCATTGCCTGCCGGAAGATCGGGGCCGCAATGGGTCAGGCACTGGGCGTTCCCTGCATCACGAATATTTGGATCCCAGACGGATCGAAAGACATCCCCGTCGACCGGAAGGGGCCCCGGACGCGTTTGGCGGAATCGCTCGATGCGATTTTCGCGGAGCCAATCCCGAAAGAACACAATCGCGATGCCGTCGAGAGCAAGCTGTTCGGGATTGGTTCCGAGAGTTATGTGGTCGGATCCCACGAATTCTATCTGGGCTACTCGGTTGCTCGGCAGATCTTGCCTTGTCTTGATACAGGGCATTTCCATCCCACGGAGGTCATTTCCGATAAGATTTCGTCCGTTCTGGCTTGGGTGGATGAGATCCTGCTCCATTTGAGCCGGGGGATCCGGTGGGATAGCGACCATGTGGTCACGGTTACCGGCGAACTGCTGGCCATCATGCAGGAGATCGTACGGGGTGGCTTCTTGGTATGGGCGGCGTCCCAGCCCCAGAATGACGTATCCACGTTCCAGGCTGCGCCATCCGGACCACGAAATCAGACTCTAGAGCGCGTCCATATTGGGCTGGACTTTTTCGATGCGAGTATCAACCGCGTGGCGGCCTGGGTAATCGGCGCGCGGGGTGCTATCAAAGGGCTGTTCATGGCCCTCTTGGAACCAATCGGATTGCTCCAGAACGCCGAAACCGCTTACGATTACACGGCGCGGCTTGCTTATCAAGAAGAGATCAAGACATTACCATTCGGAGCAGTTTGGGATTTCTATTGCCTGCAATCGAATGTGCCCATTGGCACGGCCTGGCTTGACGCGATCAAACAGTACGAACGAGAAGTCCTATCCATGAGGTAACCCATGAGTGATGATTCGATGCCCGAAGCGCATGGCGACGAATTCGAACGGGCCCCCGTTCCGCAGTCGGCCCTGTTGGGATTCAAGAGTTTCATCGGCATGTACGCGGGTGAGCACTGTGCCGGTACGGAACTGATGATTGGGCCGCTCTTTGTCGCCGCGGGGGTGAGTGCATTTGATGTGGTGGTCGGACTGATTGTTGGGAATGCCTTGGCCGTCTTGAGCTGGATGTTCTTGTGTGCCCCGATAGCAACCCGTGCCCGGCTGACACTCTATTACCAGCTCGAGAAAATTTGTGGTCGCCAGTTGGTGACGCTGTATAACCTGGCCAATGGCGTGATGTTCTGCTTCCTGGCCGGGGCAATGGTGACCGTCTCCGCGACGGCGGTGGGCGTTTGGTTCGAATTTCCGATGCCAAAACTTACCGACCTCTACCCCAACAGCGTCGGCTGGGTCCTCGCCGTATTCGTCGTGGGATCGCTCATCGCGATCGTGGCCGCGTACGGTTACGAAAGCGTCGCAAAATTCGCCAACATCGCTGCCCCGTGGATGGTGCTCGTCTTCCTGGCCTTCGGGATCGTTGGCCTTCAACAGTTTATCCACGCCACGGATTCCGCGATCCAATCACCAGCCGATCTGTGGCAACTGGCGAAAATCCATATTTGGAGAGGTGGTGCGCCGCTTGGGAACCAGGTGAAATTTTCATTCTTACATGTCATGTTCTTCGCGTGGTTCTGCAATATGGCGATGCATATCGGGATGTCGGATCTATCGGTCTTTCGGTACGCGAAGAAGTCGTGGTATGCCGTCGCGTCAGCCGCAGGGATGTATGTCGGCCATTTCATGGCATGGCTTTCGGCATCGATCCTCTACGCCTTGCAGCTCCACCAAGATCCTTCCAATACGGATGTCCTGCCCGGCCCGCTGGCCAATCGGGCCTGCGGCGTTGCCGGCCTGATCTGTGTGATCATCGCCGGGTGGACCACGGCCAATCCAACCATCTATCGGGCCGGCCTTGCCTTTCAAGCTGTCATGCCGCGCGTGCCACGATTCACCGTCACATTGTTGACCGGTCTGCTAGCAACGGTGGCCGGGATGTTCCCGGCCATTGCCATGCGCCTGTTGGATTTCGTTGCCTTATACGGCTTGATCCTCATGCCGATGGGCGCGGTGGTCTTTATCGATTTCTGGCTGATTCGCAAGATTGGCTTAAGGAATAATTATGCGGAAAAGGCGGGAATCCCATTCAACTGGGCGGCCGGCGTTGCATGGTTCGCGACGCTTGCCATCTGTCTCTGGTTGGTCCATTCGAATCTCACGATCCACGGCATCAAGCCATTCCAAATTTACTTCGTCTCGTTGCCCGGCTGGTTCATGGCCGCACTGCTCTATATCGTGGGGTCCGTAATCGTCCAACGCCAACTCAATCAACAAGGTATGTTCCGGCTTTTCGTTCAGCTGGTTTCTTGGGCATCGATCGCTGGAATTGTCGTGCCACCGATTCTCTATCTGTGTGGCAGGATACCGCTGGAAACCATGAAACAGGCGCTCTTGGTGGCGACGATTTGCTGGTTTGTCGCTACCGCCCTCTGGATGGGGCATCCAAAGGCGACTTGAGGAATCAACGTGCCAAAAACGGCAACCCATTGGGCCCACTATCCAGACGGATTTTTTATCCTAATTTGCCTAAAATTCGCAAAACTTTATAGGGACGCAGCCCTAAACGATTTCCAGATAAGAACTTGCGGTTCTTTCCGAATTCTCGCCTTTTTACTCCCAAATCATTGACAGCACTTATATCGGTTACTAGACTAATACTAATGCTGGGGATAGAGGGAAGTTGTTATTTTCATTTCATACTCTGGCTGTGAAGAGAAATCCCGTGAGTTGAAGGAACGCGAAGATGAGAAGATTCGTGATGGTTTGTATAACAGTTGCCATTGTAGCGGTGCTATGCAATACGGCGTTTGCGCAAAATCCAGCGGATTCGAATACCGATATCAAGGCCAAACATTCCTTATGGACCTTGCTGGGTGGAAGCCGGTTGTTTGATGCCGTCGGTACTGTGACGGGAAAGAATCCGGTCCAGGACGTTGGAATTTCCGAGTCGAAAGATGCAAAAGCGATCCTCATGGATCCTAGAACACGCCTGCTAGATAACAAACCGCCCACGGGTAATACCGATCCGCGCGGTTTACTGCCACTCTTAACGGGGTCTTCTTCATCGAGCTCCAGCAGTGCAGCGTATGTGGTTGATGTAGTCGAGAGTTCCCGTAATAAGGATGGCGGTGGCGGCAGCGGTGGCGGCCGACCATTTGCCAGCCCGACATTCCCGTGGGCGGCTCCAACACCTCCATAAGGTCGGCTCGCAGCAACAATCATAAGAAAACACCAAGGCGAGGATTCACGGTACCTCGCCTTTTTTTTGCGCAGAGGGTCTTCTCAACAGGGCCGATTTGCAACCAGGTGGTTTCTCCGGGCAGGACTACCAAAACACGTAAGCACGTGCTAAATAATAGTATGAATGATTTGCTCGAATCGGAATCTGGTACCGGTCCTAAGTCTCTTTCCATGTCTGGGTCTCTGTGGGATCGACTGGCAAAAGGAGCGTTTTTTACCTACCTCATTACACTGACCGCGCTATTACTCATCAAGGATCCGGTGCCCGAGGTAACAACCGAATGGTGGAGATTGATTGGGCCTGTTGCCCATCTTGCAAGTTTTTTCCTGCTGGCCGTGTTGGCTTTCACCTGCCAATGGCCATTACCAGGGCGAGTTCTTGTCCTCAGCCTGATCGCCTACGCCACATTCACCGAACTTCTTCAAGGGGCGCTCGGTTGGCGTTCACCCGAATGGGTAGATTGGTTTCAAGACGTCGCTGGCATTGCGATCGGAGCCGGTTGCGTCGTCGCCGGTAAGAGACTCAGGAGTAAATGTCGCATGGCGAAACCGGTATGATTAAGGGCGAAGGAAATGGCGAAGATCGTACCGAAGGATACTCCGTTGCACTCAGGTATCATATTCTTGGAGAAATCGAATGCGGCAAATTCTGGTGACCGGGGCGGCCGGCTTTATTGGATTTCACCTGTGCCAGCGACTCGCCCAAATCGGCGAGCGGGTCGTTGGGCTCGATAATTTGAATGACTATTACGATGTCCAACTCAAGATGGACCGGCTCGCGGAATTGGAACCGCTGGAGCAATTCTCGTTCCGGAAAATCGATATGGCCGATTCCCGGGCCATGGCGGAACTATTCGAAACGGAATCGTTCGATACCGTTGTCAACCTCGGCGCGCAGGCTGGAGTACGATTTTCATTGACGAATCCGCGTGCGTATATCGACAGCAACCTGGTCGGATTTGCGAATATCCTCGAAGGATGCCGGCACCAACAGGTCAAACACCTTGTCTATGCGTCGTCGAGTTCCGTGTATGGAGCGAATACCAAAATGCCGTTCTCCATCCACCACAATGTCGACCATCCAGTAAGCCTCTATGCCGCGACCAAAAAGGCCAATGAATTAATGGCGCATACCTACAGCCACCTCTACCGGCTCCCATGCACCGGGCTGCGATTCTTCACGGTCTATGGGCCGTGGGGGCGGCCCGATATGGCACTCTATCTCTTCACGAAAGCAATTCTCGCAGGGAAACCAATCGATGTCTACAACCACGGGAAAATGCAACGGGATTTCACATATATCGATGATATCACCGAAGGCGTGATACGCATTATCGACCGTGTCCCGGAACCGGATCCAGATTGGTCCAGCGATACTCCCGATCCCGGAACCAGTAATGCGCCGTTCATGATCTACAATATTGGTAATAACCGGCCTGTGAAATTGCTCTATGTCATTGAAACACTCGAATCGTGTCTTGGCATCAAAGCCCAGAGACGCATGATGCCCATTCAGCCCGGGGATGTACCGGCAACGTACGCTGATGTCGACGACCTCATCCGAGATGTCGGTTTCAAGCCGGATACGCCCATCGAGGAAGGAATCGCAAAATTTGTCGCATGGTATCGGCAATACCATGGA
>JAFGFZ010000246.1 GCA_016930815.1 Pirellulales bacterium
AGGGGCGGCCGATAAATAACTTTCCGGTTTTCGAAAAAGGGTTAAACTGATAGGGAGCAGTTGCAGTCTCGTAGTCCAGGAGGAGACCATGGATCCCTATCCGTCAGAAGTTTGTAAGCACATGAAGGTATTTTATGATTCTTTGTCGGAGAAAGACCGGCGACGGTACGCAGCGATTGAAGCGGAGAAACTTGGGCATGGGGGCGTTGAGTACATCGCTTCTGTGTTGGGTTGCTCCGAGAGAACGGTACGTCAGGGACGTGGCGACGTGAGCAAGCTGCCGGAGGATGAAGCCGAGGGACGAATCCGAAAAAAGGGGGGGACGTAAAAAAGCTAGCATTGCTTGCCCCGGCCTGGAACAAAACCTTCGCCAAGTCGTCGGCGACCACACGGCGGGCGATCCGATGCGCGAAGATGTGGTGTGGACCTACTTGTCGAGTACGGAAATCGCCGGACAACTCAAACGCTTGGGAACGCCGGTCGGTCCTGATACCGTACGCTGCTTGCTTGAAGAAATCGGCTTTCACAAACGTCAAGCCGAAAAGACCAAAACGATGGGCGATACACCTTTTCGCAACAAGCAATTCGAGAATATCGCCCATCTGAAGCAGCGATACATCCATTCGCCTAATCCGATCATCAGCATGGACACGAAGAAAAAGGAGCTTCTGGGCGAATTCTTCCGCGCTGGAGATGCCTGGTCCACCGGTGCCAATGGCACCTTCGATCACGACTATCCGAGCTATGCCGATGGCAAACTCATTCCGCACGGACTCTACGATATCAAACGGAACGTGGGACACATGACGCTCGGAACCAGTCACGACACGAGCCAGTTTGCTTGCGACTGCTTCCATTTGTGGTGGCAACGACACGGTATCCGGGCGTACCCAAAGGCCACGTCGATACTGCTCTTGTGTGACGGGGGAGGCAGCAACAACTGGCGGCATCACATCTTCAAGGAAGACTTGCAACGGCTGGTCAACCGGATTGCGATCCCGATCCGTGTGACCCACTATCCTCCGCATTGCTCGAAGTACAATCCGATTGAACACCGTCTGTTTCCTCATGTTACACGTGCCTGGTCCGGTTTGATATTTCGCACGCTCGAAATCGTTACCACCTGCCTTCGCCGTGTTTGGACACGTACCGGTCTGAAAGTCACCTACGCCGTGCTCGATAAGGCTTACCAACTAAAACGCCAAGTAAGCGATCGATTCCTCGAATCCTATCCCATTCGGTTCGACAAGCTCTTGCCTGACTGGAACTATACCGTTGTCCCAACCGACTACTGAATTCCGGAAAGTTATTTATCGGCCGCCCCTTAGTTGATACCCATACGGCCATCCACCCATCTGCTCGCGACAAACAACATTGCCGCGGCCATGTGATGCATGCCATCACTTTGAATAATAGCGTTGACATATTGGAATACGAGATGGCACCGATCCCAATGTCTTGAATAATCATAAACTAATTTCCAACGGTAATCACGTCAAGCGAATTGGACAACGGCGGGATCGGGTCGGCTGCAATCCGGGAAACAGCTACCATGCTCTTTTTTACCAAGGATAGGCATGGCCTCTCCATCCCCAGGGATTGCGGACTCTTCCGGACCCAGATCATTTGTAACCCGGCGCGTATCATTTCGCCACCCGACGCATAAGCGAAGGCTGATTCAAGATAGCTTGGACTGCATTCAGTTGTGCATATGGTCAAATCAACTGCCCCGTCTTGAAACTGGAATCCACCGTAGCGACAAACCTCCCATCACGAGGATCATCAAGACCATCGCCGCCGGCTCCGGGATAGCGGTTTGAGATCCCGATGCACTGGCGGCCGTCCCGAGATCCCGTTGCCAAACAAGAAAATCGGCGCCATCCACATCGTGGTCGAAATCGGCATCCCCTTGGTTTGGTGTCGCATTGTCCGATAGCCCGAACCCGTCTTGCCAAACATCCAGATCGTTTCTGTCCACGATTCCATCCCTATTGAAGTCACTGGGCATGGTTTCCAGGACTTCCAGGAGGACGGAATGCGTATCGTACTGGAGGCTCCAGGCAAGCCCCGCTGCGATATCGGGTAACTTCACTTGAGCGAATTGCCCGGTGAGGCCGGTTCCTGAACAGATCAGTTCAAACAGGTCCCCCGCCTGCGGTACGTACAGGCCACTACCAAGGTCAACCAGATACACCTCCAGTTCTCCATCGAGTTGGGTGTCTCCATCCACAAGCAACTGATCATATTCCTGCCCAGGGACCGTTCCGCCAATTTCAATTTCCAAGGCCACGGGGGCTTGTTGGATGTAATTTCCGCTGATCGTGGCGCCGGCCGGATATTCCCTGCCAGGCGTGACGGTACCATAGGGGATGTTGAGCGTGCCGATAAAAGAGTCCATTTCCAACCGGCTTCCCGCTGTCATTGGGAATGGGGTGGTCTTCGCATAATCGATGGCCTCGACAGCAAGCGTTCCTCCATCACCCACATACAACTGGCTATTGGTCGAAACATTGAGCTTATTCGCGTTTAGGCGGCCACCTGAGGTCACTTCGAAACGCCGGCCTGGCCAGATACCGACAGGATCCTCGAAGCTGATCTGCCCACCGTTTTCAACCGTGAGCACAAGATTCGCGCCCTGCGTGAACGCGCTGCCCAAGAGTGTGACGTTTCCGCCGCTAATACGAAGGTGCTGATTCGCTGAGATGACACCGCTGGAGAGCCGGATGATTCCGTTCTCCAGGATGTTTGCCCCATTGATCATTTCGAGCGTTCCGCCGGCAATATCGATGGTCCCCTGGGAATCACCGCCCACGGTGAATGTGCCACCGGTTGTCATTTTCGAATAGCCCCGCAGAAAATAGGTCTGCTGGTTCGCAATGGTCAGGCCGCTCAGGAAGTCGGCCGTCGCCCGATGATCCGCGGCAAACGTACTATTGGCGGCCATTGAGAAGGAACTACCATTGGACACGGAGAGCGACGGTCTGGTGCGATTCACAATATCACCCCCGTCAATCAGGACATTGCCGTTCACCTGGAGCTCGCTGGAATTTCCTTCCATTAGGATCGAGCCCGTCGGATAAATCCGTAATCCTCCCGTACCGGTGATCAACCCAGCTCCCCCAGTGATATTCACCACTCCCGTACCCCGATCAATAGCGCCACCCAATTGCAAAAAAGCAGCCCCTGATTGCGTCAATTGAGAATCCGCCCCATCCAAATAAATCTCACCTGACCGATTCATTCCGCCACCGACGGTGATATCCGCCGTCATCACTTGGGAATCGCCATCAATCCTTAACGCGCCATGGCCATAGACGGTTCCAGTCGTACTTGTCCCAAGATGCAGTGGGCCGGAAATCGTGCCTGCGGCACCATGATGAAAAGACAGTACGCCATTGAGATAGTTGCCGATCTCATACGGCCCAGTCCCCGTGGTAACCAACCCGCTCCCAGCTCCATCAACCGAAAGCATACCAGCACCGGGAAGGAGATAGTCCGCCGCAACACTCAAATGCTTCGTTGTGACGACGCTACGGTTGGTCACTTTCAGCGAACCTCCCGAATAGATACTCAGCGTGTCGCCGACTGTCAGGTTCAAGGCGAGATTATCCGCGCCTAGAGTAAGCGAACCTCCAGAAATCGTGACGTTGTTGTTGATCAAATACAAACGGTCGGTTCCTTCGGGCAGGAAAAGAACATCGTTCGCTTCCAATTCAAACGAGTCATTGGTTTCCTCGCTGAGGAAGACAACATTGTAACCACCGGGAACATCGAGAACATCGAATACGGCGACGTCCGAAGACGATGGTGGAGGCGAGCCCGTCCCGGAGATAACATGCCAGTTTGCTGTATCGGTATAAAAACCAGTGCCATCATTAATCCACTGATAGACATCGGCAAACCCGATCGGCATGGCGCCTATCATTAGGAATCCAATGATGATTGCCCCAACAAAACGCATGGACCACATCATTTACACCTCATCACAATCCCTTGGCAGGAACGTCCTGTCCAAGTATTTCACTGCCCAACTTCAACGGTTCCTAATCACGGTTGGTAAAAAAATGGGAACGGAGTCAAAATATCCTGCACTTTGAGACATGCACCGCTACACTATTATTTTAGGCCCCCATGGCAGCATTTTCCACATATTGTGTTAGATTTTTCTATACATAATCACCCCTTTGGATACCCTCCATGGACAAACACCCCGTGCCTCGCTGATCCCGGACCTCAAGATCGATTGCCTCCTCGGGTGTCATGCCAAGTGTTCGGGATTCCAACGGTTCTATTTCACCCTGGTTTTGGCCGCCAATGCGGTCTGATGGATCGAGACCGCTTCGATAACTGGTTCCAATGGCACCCGTATCTGGCCGCTTGCCAGCAGGCCAATCACGTCGTCGCGGTGGGATTGCTTTTCCTTGAAATGACCGGCCATCACGTTGCCAACCGCCACATCGTTCGCAGGACTTTCGGCCAGCATTGGCAAAAATTCTCGGACGGCACCTCTCTCTTTGCTTATGGAAACCGGATCATTGGAACGCCCAGATACATCCGCCTTGGCAGGGCTCAGTGCATCGAGTTCCTCCAGCGCCAGATCGAAGGAAATCGCCTCATTGCCGGCGTTGAGGATCTTCTGTGGGCTGGAAGCCTGATGGCTCGTGGTCTTTCCCGGGATGCTCAACCGGGTATTGGATACTGTTTCGAGCAGTGGGTCGGATAAACTCGTCAGAATTCGATCGCCGTGGATCGCATTGCCAACTCGGCTCAGCGTGACGGAGCTTTTAACCTCGGTACCGTTGCTTGGGATCGATTGTTGGCTGGAATCCGCGGAAGCCCCGCTGCCGCCGCCACCCCCTATCCCGACGGATCCGAAACTACATTGCCAATTGAGAAAATCCTGCCCATCCACATCACCGTCACCGTCGGAGTCACCAATCCATGAATCCGCGCCTGTGACGGTTCCATAGCCGGTCTCCCATGCATCAAGATCCAGTCCGTCCACTTTGTAATCCTGATTGAAATCGCCATCCAACGAACTGCCAGGCATGACTCCCGTGGCGATGAAGACGTAATCCTCCACTTCGCCTCCCAGGGCCGGACCGGTGTAGGTTGCGATGCCATACTCACCATATCGGAACCGTGAGTAAATCGGCCCGAGAATCACCGTGGATGGGACACGTATGGACAGGATGTTGATACCCTCATTCAGCAACTGATCTGTGAACACGCGTTCGTGGATATCGTCCCAGTCGCCATCGCGATTAAAGTCCATCCAGCCCTGTAAATAACCACCGGACGTATTGGCCGTTACATTGAGCTGGACAGAAGCATTCCCTTTCAATTCGCCAACCAGAACAATGCCATCCTCGTCCGGCAAACCGACGACATCGTCCCCCAGGGCATTGGCATTTGGCAGCCCGTCAAATTCGCCATCCACACCGGAGCCAAGGTAGAAATCCGGCTGGATGGGATGACTTGGTCCATCGTCTTCCATGAGTGTGGGATAGGGTACTGGGAGGTCTCCAAAATCGGTGGTGATGGTCCCCCCAAATCCAAAATCGCTGCCCGTATGCGTTATTGAAGTGACTAGATCGACCAAGTAGCTCCCATCACCTGCCGGAGCTGTCTGTTCCCATCCAGGTTGACCTAGGACACGAATGCGGTAGTGATCAAACGGGAGAAAACCAAAGATATACTCCCCGTTGTTGTTCGTACGCATTTGAGGTTCATCAAAATCGACGACACCATTGTCATCCATATCGATGTAGACGAACCAATCGACCAGGCCCGGCTCGCCCAGATCGCGGATTCCATCTTCGTCGTAGTCATGGTAGATCAGACCGGCAATGGCACCAAGATCCGTACCGGGTTCGCCGGGCTCGCCTGGTTCACCTGGTTCACCAGGTTCGTGTGTTTCGTCCACCATCCCAAAATTGAAGCCGGTCAAAATATCTCCGGCCACCAGGTACTCACGATAGAAACCGCGTTCTGGCGCGCCCGAAATCAGATCATCCTGATCAATGACGGCAATGGTGTAAAAGTCGCTGCCCAAGTCGATGATCAAGCGGTACTCACCATTGGTGTCGGTCGTTGTAAAGATATCGCCGGCATTGGGTTTGCCATCCAAGTTGATATCCGCGTAGACCGTGTAGTTGTTTAAGAGTGGTTCGGTGTCGATTTGACCATTGCCATCCAGATCAGCGAAGACGGTCCCGCTCACCTGGATTGGGGCCGGATCGAGGGTGAAATCAGGTGCTGGGATCTTGGAACCGGACGTGACTTTTGTCGCAAAATAGTCCTCGCCTGATGTGATCTGCATCGTGTTGGGAAGATCGAGCCGGACGTAGTACTTACTTCCCATGGGATGCGGATCAAGATCAAAGTAGTAGGCCCCATCCGCCCCCGTCACCATGGATGGTTCGAAGAATTCGCGAAGCTCATTTTCATTCAGGTCGACATACACGGTGATCCCCTGCGCCCACGGCTCTGTCGCCACGCCGTCCCGATCAACATCGATCTCCCCATCCGCGTCCAGGTCGAAGCCGACCAAGCCCGAAATACGGCCTTCCCCTTCCGCTTCGGTACCCCACGATTGGAGTTCCACATCGCCGAGAAAACCATCTTCGGTAGTATAATTAATGATGTAAATCGTCCATGTCCCGCGGAGAAGTTCACCCATGTGCCGAACGGTCGTGAATAGATGAGATGAATAGTCGCCACTTCCATTGGGGCTTGCTAGGATCGATATGGTCTGGTCCGGGCTTTCCAACGCGATTAACATTCCAC
>JAFGFZ010000247.1 GCA_016930815.1 Pirellulales bacterium
ACGGGATGCTCCAGGATGCTGGGGGCATTGATGAGCCAGAGGAGATCAAAGCCAAGTCTTTTCTGTTCCTCCAGTTCCCGCTCCCAATCCGTTGTGTCCCAGTTCGTATTCTCTTGAGGCGAGATGCTCCAAAGGATTCCAGAGATGCTAGGGCGGCATGACAAATCAGACTTGGTTGTCTCCTCGGCCGCGACCGGAGCGGCTCCAGCGAGCGCCAGTCCGGCGGCACGCTTCAAGAAAGTGCGTCGAAAGATTAATTCATGAGAAGTTGGTTTTTGTGACACTGCTCGATTCATGGAGAATTATCTTTCCATTGAGTTCATTGGCAGCGACTTCTGCCTATTTTCACCGAGTGACAAAATATGGCTATGAAGAGATTTTATCACTGCTTTGTGGATTTTAAAAGGATTCTTCTACTGTTCATCCAAAAGTAAAAAAGCTGCCATGGCCGATGAAGCACAAGAGAGCCATCCGATGAGAAAGCTCTGTGATGGTGCCCCTAAATTATTGCGCTGCGCCGGCATCCAATACTGGACAGCTTCCCTGCTTCCGGCGCTCGTAGGCACAACGCTTCCATTCTGGCTCCATCCACCAGGTTTTTCATTCAGGTGGCTTGCCGCCCTTGAGTTTCTCGTTGCGGCTCTACTGCTGCACGCCGGTTTCTCGGATGATCGCCTTACGCTCGTTCCCCCGCGACATGATGTGATGTGATGCAACGCCCCGGCAAACTCGATTCGCAATGGTCTGGCCATGACGGAATCTTTCCCGATCCGCCTCGACGAGTGAACCCTAATGACTAAGTGCGCTCTGACCCCAAATCTTTCCGGGCGACTTTTATTTCTCTTGATGTTGTTGGCAGAAAACCAAGGCACAAAGCAACACTACCACGATCACGACGGCCGAAGGTTCGGGAATACCGACGGTTAGCAGCGTGTAGCCATTCAGATCGCCGTCAGTGATGTACTCAAGCGTGTAATCAAGGCCGTAGGTTGCGCCACTGATATCCGCCCAGTCGGAAATGGAATCGTCCCAGTAGTGAATCGCATCGGTACCATTGATCAGATCCAAGAATTCGGTGAGCGAATTGTCCGCTTCGCCAAATAGTGCCAGCTTGCCGCCGGTAGACATGTTGATAAAGCTATCGCCGTCTTGATTGTAATCAATCAATAAATGTCTAACACACACCAGCCCGCCGTTAGATATATTCATCACACCGCTGCCAGACAAACCGACACTGAGGTTTCCTTTATTCGTCCACGTCGAGCCGGTCCCGTTGACGGCAACTAGGCCCATAGAACCAGAATGGTAGCCGATATTACCCGAAGTCGATTCAACTTTTATTCCGTCGGTAATGTGCATCGTGCCACTGCCACTAAATCCTGCCCCCATTGGACTGGTTCCATCGGCATTCAGATTGACTTCAATATTTTGACCAGGATTGTCATGGATACTGAAGGTCTGACTCATACCATGCGTGGCGTCGAAAATCAAATTGACATCACTGATCAAGCCGTGGGTGAAAACTTTTCCCATACCAGTAAGATCAGCCATAGAGCTGTTAAGTCCATCTGTTGTAAGTGATCCATTGTCAAAATGGATTGTTCCAGATGAACCAGGATTATAGGACACGCTAATAGTTCCTTTAACGATCACCTCTCCGCCGTCCGTGATATTCAACAAACCACTACCATCAGTACCGACGTCGAGAATTCCCTTATGTACCCACTTCGATCCATTCCCAATTACATTGACTTCACCAGTTGAATTGCGTTGATAGCCAATGCTCCCTATGATACATTTGGCTGTGCCTGTGTCACTTTTGACTACTCCACCGTTCGTAATATTTACCAGGCCATTGCCTTCGAAACCAACAATGAAGAGCCCGTTGTTCGTCCATGTCGATCCGGAGTCATCGACTGTAACTTCGCCCGTGGATTCTCCGAATATGGAAATTAGGCTATCGCAGCTGCTAACTGCACCACCGTTGGTGATCGCGAGCGTTCCACTGCCATGACCGCCCACAGAGATTCTTCTGCTGCTCGTCCAGGTTGAACCAGTCCCATCCACGTTGACTTCGCCCGTTACGCCAGCCTTATCCCCAATCTCACCCTGGCGTGTAAGAAGATCGCTGTCGCCGTCAATCGTAAGCGTCCCGTCGGCTATATTACCTACACAACCAACCGTATCGGACGTCCATGTTGTCGGATCAGCCGGATCTAAATCACCTGACCAGGTGATATCGGCACGGGCAATTGATGCGGTTGTTATCAGTATGGTAGTGGCAGCAACGGCAGTCAAAGACTGCTTCCAAGGCTTTTCGGACATGAGTAACCCCCGAGTTTGATGCTCCCCTAGCCGTATATCACCAATATAGCCGTAACCTCAGTTCTTGACATCAATTTTGCACAAAAATAATGAAGGGGCGGAAGGGTGGTGATAGCGCACGAGGCAATTAGCTTCCACCGATCCCGACGCAAATCACGCACTGTGAACCCCTTGAGGTACGGTTGCCCAACATCGGCGGAGTCAGGAACCGGCTAAGGGATTCTAACAAAGCCGTGTTGTGGCCGGTCTCCTGACCGGGCCACAGGCACCTGTCCAAGGTCTTTCCGATGTTTTGTTAGAGCCTCTATGTCCGCGGAGGTCCGTCCACCAGAGCAGGAAACGTCATTTTCACGTGAGGTCTAGTTCTTGCTTGACGCAGCATTTGTCGTTGGCACAATAAGGAGGGCATATGGTTGGGGTTATTCCGCAAAGTGACCGATGTTGACGTTTTTCCAAGAAAAGAGGATCTCACCAATGAAACAAATAGCAAGACGCACCGTGAGAGTCTTTGCCATTTTGCTGCTGCTGGCCACAACTGCGAATCTCATCGTCTCTGAAATGTTACATGCGCAGCCGTCCGCTTCAGAACGCCCGGCCAAGAAACTCATCGAATATGGCTGGGATGTACCCTACCCGGATCAAGTGCGAAAAGATATCGGCACTATGGAAAAGATGCCTTTCGATGGCATCATATTCAGACTGCGGGAATGGAATCATGCCTTTGATCCTCGTCCGTGGGATGAGGCGCAGCTCAAGCCGCAATTTGATGACCTTGCCGCGATCGAATGGGAGACGTTCACGGATAATTTTCTTTGCCTTTATGCCGCGAATAACTGGAACATGGATTGGTTCAACGATGAGCAGTGGGAAAACATTACGGCGAACCTGAGGCTGAGCGCAAAAGCCGCGAAAATCGGCCACTGTGTCGGCATCGTGTTCGATCCTGAGCCATACGGGGACAATCCGTGGGCTTACGCGGGGAACAACAAAGAGCATAGCTTCGCCGAGGTCGAGGCCCAGGTACACAAACGCGGCGCCCAGTTCATGACGGCCATTCAGACGGAACTACCGGACGTGCGGCTGCTGACCTTTTTTCATCAGAGCCTGTTCGCCGATCTGTTGGAAATCCCCGACATACAGGAGCGGCAGAAGCGGCTCTCACAACACCCGTGGGCACTGCTTTCCGCATTTTGGAATGGCGTCCTGGAAGCCGCCGCGCCGGATGCTCGAATCATTGACGGCTACGAACAGGCCTACTACTTCACTTCCGATGGATCGTTCTTCCGAGCATATCACCTGATGAAGCAACGATCGCTCACATTGGTACCGCCAGAGCTTCGCAAAAAACACGCCGTCAATTTCCAGGCCGGCATGGCTCTCTACATGGACCAGGTGCTCGCGCTGCGTCAGCCACCTGAGAAGTATCTTAGCACTTATCTCAGTCCGCAGGAGCGGCTGCGCTGGTTTGAGCACAACGTCTATTACGCCATGACGACAAGCGATGAATACGTTTGGTGCTACAGTGAGCGGATGAGCTGGTGGCAGGATAAGGTGCCCGAAGGTGCCGAGGCCGCGATCCATTCCGCACGGGAGAAGATTGCCAAAGGTCAGCATCTCGGCTTCGACATAGGTGATCTCATCGCCGCAGGAAATAAGAAGATGAATGAAGCCAGCAAGGCGAATAAACCAAAGCAGGAAGAATAGAAGGAATCGATCATGGGCACAAGCGGCCAAACACTTCCGAATCGATCAGCACTCTGTGCCGGTATGGCGGTGTTTGTATGGATTTTAACCACCGGCATCGGATTGCCTCGAATGGTATCCGCGGAACCGTCAGGCCAAGGCATCGAAAATATCCGTTCAGAAAACCGGATCCAGGACGGCCGCCCTGACTCCTTGGCGGCGCAAGGATTGGTCGATCCGGGCCAATCCGTGACCGTTTCTGCGACGCGGGAATTTGAAATCCGCGATGATCGAGCCTATCTGGGAGGCCATCCAACGGGGATGGACCAGGCCCTGCTCCGGGAACCGGATGGGGCGGCCAAGAAGGCCAAGTTCACCGCCTGGTTCAAGGCCGTGGCCCCGGATATCGAGGTCGGTATCTGCCCCGAGATCGATTCGGGTACCGGCGACTCGTATCCGAATATGGAGGTCCGCATTATCCAGAAAGAGATGCCAATCCCAGCCGATGGTTTCGTGGTCAATGTTGAAACCCGCCGCCAGGATGTTTATCAAAACGATGGGATTTTCAATCATTCGGCCCGGGCCTATGTGATTGCTGATTGCCAGCGGTACCTCGCGGCGCCGAACGCCGCCATGCTATTCCACGCGGCGTTCATTCAGGGCATTACAAACTATAGCGGCAGCGCGCCGCATCCAGTCCATTCAACAAAGAAATCGTGGGGCGGGTGATCGAAATGTTTCTCTGCCCGAGCGAGATAGAACGCGATCCACTCGACCATGCTGAATTCGGCAATATCGGCGGTGTCAATTATGGATTTGCCTGTGGCGACTGGTATGTCTGGAATGGTTTGGATGCACAGCCAGTTACGCCCAGGTCGGCATTCGGTGTCAATCTTAGTCGCCGCTGGTCCCAGTTCCGGGACGGCTTGAGCCACACACTTCTCCTCTCCGAGGTTAAAAACTATCAAGTGGCGATTCGTGATTGTGGGCCGTTTTCGATGATCAACGATCCCAACCAAGTTCCAGGCCCGGATGCTGATCCGTTGGCAGTCTGTCCGGAATACGAAGGGAGCGGGTGCAAGATCTTCGCGAAAGCAAAGTGTTGACAATGCGCTCTCGGCTCACGACGATGTGATCATGTGCGACACGAAGGGGCGTAGACGGAGGAGAATGAAATGGACAAGTCTAAGAGAGTCATGAAAGTCAGGTGCGCAGCGCCTGCGCTTGGCCCTTTGAAAGGATGGATGCTGTTGTCTGCTCTTCTCGTGGCGCAAGCCCTTCCGATCGTTGTCCAGGCACAGACTCCTCGGCTGAATACCTGCTGGCCTGATTTCGATTACGACGGGAAACCGGCACAGGCGGATGACTCGTTTTCAAGAACAATCGTGGCGGGCTCGCAGCGCGAAACAGCCCACTACACCGCCGAGTCGAAAACGATGACCGCCACGGATGGAAAATTGCAGATACGGCTGGACGGGAAAAACTTCAAAGACTACACCGCAGGGGAATATTCCGTCGAGTTGACGAACCTGTCCAAGACGGAACCGACAGGCATCGTCGGTGATTTCCGGTCGCTCAAGCTCTCCGTGCACAAACCGGATTCGGCCGGCGCCATAACGGTGAACGTCCTGCGAGGTTCGACCTGCGCGGCAACGGACTTCGTTCCGGAAACATTCACCATCGAAGCCGGAAAAGAACACGTACTGGCGACAACCTGCGGACGGTCGTCGAATGATTCCATTCCGTTCCTCGAGCTAAATCTCGACGACAAGAACGGCTATCTGTTCGCAGTCGGCTGGACCGGGACGTGGAAGGCGCGGTTTGCGAATATCGGCAAAACAGTTGACGTCGAAATCGGTGTGGAGCGGACCCACTTCCAACTGGCGCCTGCGGAGACAATCCGCCAACCATCGATCACCGTTTTTGTCCGTAAGGATCAGACGCGGCGGGAATTCAAGAC
>JAFGFZ010000248.1 GCA_016930815.1 Pirellulales bacterium
CGGCTCGGCGGATTCGAGGAAGTCAGTTACATTGCGCCCGGCTATGTTCCGAACGAGCTGGTTGTATCCGCCGATAGCGATACGGTGGAAGCCAAATATGATGTTCCAATGAAAAAGAAGTAAGAGCTTATCCCAAGACCCCCCGCTCCAACCCCTTCCCCCGCAAGCGGGGCGAGGGAAGCCGGTTTTCGGATAGGAACAAACCAACCGCTGGAATTTTCCCATGGTGCCGCGTTACCAAAACATGCAGACGCGATCCCGCATGAGTCGAACGAGAATGGTCCAAGCGAATCATTCCTTAGCTTGGATTCCATGGCTCGCTGCGATCTTGGCGGCATCTTGCCGAGGGGAGGTTGTCGACGGACTAATCCAGGTACCCTTGAACGACAACGGCGGCTGGTGCTGGTTCGAAGACGATCGCGCGGTGATCTCCAATGGCCAACTCTATGTCGGTTCGGTCAGCGATTCCAGTGGCACCGGCGGCCGAAATGGTAACGTTGAAGTTGCCGCCTATCACTTCGACACGGGGATTCTTAGCCGTTTTGTCTTACATGCCGGACTCCAAGCGGACGACCACAATTCGCCCGCCCTGCATGTCCGGCCCGACGGGCGACTTGTCGCGATGTATGCCACGCATGGCAGCGATTCCTACACGCGGTGGCGGATCTCGACGAATCCAGGGGATGCAACATCCTGGGAAGAAGAACAGACGTTCGACAACGGCGCCAGCACGACGTATTCCAACGTCTACCGGCTCGCGGCAGAGAATGGCGGTGCCGGCCAGACCTACAATTTCACACGCTCCATCGGATGGGATCCCAACTTCCTCATTTCCAGTAACGACGGTGCCACCTGGTCCTATGGCGGCCGGCTGCTCGATGCACCCGGACGCCCCTATGTCAGATACACGGCAAATCATCTGGATCAAATCCACTTCATAACAACCGAACAACACCCTCGCGATTTTGACAACAGCATTTATCACGGATACATCCAGAACGGCTCTGTCTATCAGTCCGACGGAACGTATGTGAGTGACCTTGATTCCACCGGGGATTTGCCGACCGATTTCACGCGAGTCTTCGCAGGGGATGCCAACAACGTTGCCTGGACTACCGATATCGAATTAGATGGAGAAGGGAATCCCTACATTGCCTTCTCGGTCCAGAAGAACCAGAACGATCAGGATCACCGTTACTATTATGGACGCTGGGATGGCACTGGCTGGAACGTCCATGAAATGGCCTATGCCGGCTCCTGCCTGTACGATCCAGAAAACGACTATACGGGCCTGGTCGCCCTCAACCCGGACGATCCGGACACTGTCTATATTTCAGCCGATGTCGATCCATCCACCGGCAGTCCACTGATTAGTAGTGCCGACAGCCGGCGGCACTACGAGATCTTTCAAGGTGCTACAACGGATGGTGGCGCGACTTGGGCGTGGGAACCGATCACGGCCAATTCAACCGTTGATAACATCCGGCCCATCATGCCGGTTTCCGATGGAGAGCATACGGCGCTCCTCTGGCTCGCCGGCACGTATTCCAGCTACACGAATTATGATCTGGACGTTGTCGGAATAATCACACCCGATCCGCCGATTCGGGGAGATCTGAATCATGATGGACTTGTGAATGGCCAAGACTACGTCTCGTTCCTTGGCGGTTTGCACTCCGATCTATCAGGTTGCACGCTGGCCGAGGCCTACCAGATGGGCGATATGAATGCCGACCTTGCGAACAATTATGCGGACTTCTTGCTGTTCCGAGATGCCTACGATGCGGCGAATGGGGCAGGGGCATTCGACATTGTGCTTGCGTCCGTACCCGAGTCGTCCGCATTTGGATTGATATGTATTAGTATGAATGCGCTATTATTGAATTACCTTGTTATCAAAAGAGACCAGATGAAAGTCGTGGTTTGCTCCGCGAACGATACGTCATGATCGCGGAGCGATCATCGACTAACTAGTGAGTATGAAACTTGCCATCGAACCAAGAATTCAAGTGATGACAACCTATAAAACATCATTGACAATTACTGACTTGGGTAATTTTACTATGGGAGGACTCGAATAATGAAACTGCATGAAATGAATCCATATGTGACCAAATCGATCTTTGGAATTGTATCTCGCATGGCTTTATCAGGAATTCTTCTTGTCTGGGTGTCCACCGATGCCCCCGCGGAATCGCTATTGATCGATTTCAACTCGACGACGCAGGACTCCGGCCCGCACCCGCAAGCAGGTTACCAGTCGTACAATGCGGGCCATGAGGTCGCCGCCGATTTTGTGCCGGTAGCCTATTCGGCTTTTGGTACGACGGTCACCTTGACACCAACATGGCCCGACACAACCGCCAATACGGTCCAACAAATGATTGATAGAGGCGCGGGAAACGATGCCAATTATATTGGCACTATGTTAGACCTGGTCACCGACTGGATCGGTATCGATGCCAGGGCCGCCAGCGGCGGGAATGGTACAAGTGTCCCGACCACTATGGACCTCACACTCAGCGGTCTCCCAGCCGGCGATTATTATTACCGCGCGTATCACCACGATACCGAGAACCAGAATCCCGATTTCTCGATCACACTGATCGATGCCAATGGGACGACGGCCATTGGAACATTTGAGGCAACCGCTAGCACGCCCCATGCTAATAATCCCAATCCAGTCAATCCCGGTTTTGGATTTGGACCGCAGTTTCTACCATCGACAGTCGTCTTCCCATTCCGCTCGAATGGCGGCGATGTCGTGTTCCGATATCAGGGCACGGAGGGGGCAAACGTCCATGAATCGTTCGTCCTCGTCAATGGGATTGAGATCCATAATGAGCCCATCGTGGAAGCCGAGCCAACCCTCTTCATCGACCGCGTGACTGGGAATATGACCTTCTCAAATGATTCTGATGGCCCGATCATTGTCCTCGGCTACTCGATCACTTCGAATGTCGGGGCCCTGGATCCGAGCCAATGGATTTCAATCAATGAAAACTATGATGCTGACAGTGGCGATCACTCAGTCGATCCCGATGATACGTGGGTCAAATTGACCAATTCAGCTAGCCGCACCGATTTAAGTGAATTTGAATTGGGTGGCCCTGGCCCCAACGATGGCGCGCTGATCAGCTCCGGGCAGTCATTCGTGCTCGGTGATGGAGCATGGATTCGGAATCCAACGGAAGATGTTGCAATGATGATGAAACTCGCCGATGGAACGAGTCGTCCGGCTGTTGTGAAGTTTATTGGGAATAACGATTCGGCATACCTGCCTGGTGACTTCAATTTCGACACGGCGGTTGATGAGAATGATTACCTAATACTACTGGCCGGACTCCATACGGATCTATCGGCCCTCTCTGGGGCGGAAGCCTACCACATGGGTGATATGAACGGCGATTCGGCGAACAATTACACCGATACAGTGCTTTTCCGCACGGCATACGACGAAGCCAATGGACCAGGTGCATTTGCCGCGATGATTTGCGAAGTTCCCGAACCGACTAGCCTGGTTCTATTCGCCCTGGTTGGGGTGGCTTGTCTATATTTCCACCTGAGATGTCGCCAAGCAGGACGAAGATCGACTACCAGAGGAAATAAATCCATGCAGATTAATTACCAATCCTTGCTATTTCTATTGATGGCTAGTGGTCTATTGCTTGTTGCCGTGGCAACGAATGCCTATGCAGACTCGCTAATGATTGATTTCAATTCAACCACGCAGGACAGTGGACCCCATCCTCAAGCCGGATACCAGTCCTACAACGCGGGCCATGAGGTGGCCACCGATTTTGTCCCTGTAGCCTATTCGGCTTTTGGCACAACAGTCACCTTGACACCAACATGGCCTGATACTACGGCTAACACGGTCCAACAGATGATTGATAGGACGGCTAGTGGACCCCCAGTTACCAGTTACGATGCGAACTATCTCGGTGATATGCTCGATCTGGTGACTGATTTTATCGGTTCCGACGGGAGAGCCTCTCAAGGTGGGAACGGGACGACCAGCCCAACAACTATGTTACTCAAGCTCAGTGGTTTGCCAGCTGGTGACTACTACTATCGCGCGTATCACCATGATACTGAGTATATGAATTCTGTGTTCTCAATCACACTAACGGATGCCAACGGAACGGCACCGATCGGGACATTTGAGGGAACTGGCAGCAGCTCGGCCGCAACGAATCTCAATCCGGTCAGTGGTATACCTGGATTTGGGCCGGCCATTCTGTCCTCGACGGTTGTTTTCCCATTTCAATCAAACGGCAGTGATGTCGTTTTTCAATACCAGTGCATGGAAGGAGCGAATACACATGAATCGTTCATTGTTGTCAATGGGATTGAGATCTGGGATCAACCGATTCCTTCTCCAGTCCTCACACTCGAGATCAATACGGATACCGGTTCGACCCGTATCCTCAATACGACTGGTAATGCGCTCGATATCAACTACTATGAGATAACCAGCGCTTCCGGTTCACTGAATCCGGCCGGTTGGAATAGCCTTGATGATCAAAACTTCGATGCGATTGGTTCTGGTGTTGGAGAGAGCTGGGATGAGGCCGGTGGTAGCGATGAGGAGATCCTCTCGGAAATCTTTTTGCATGGCAGCACAAACCTTGCGAATCAGAGTGTGTTGAACCTCGGAAGTTCTTTTCAACACGTTTCCGGCCAGCAGGATATCATGTTCAAGTTCGGAGTAACAACCAATTACTTGATTGCAGGCCTAGTCGAATACGTTACCGGTGTCGATGAGAATGCCGACTTCAATGCGGACGGCGACGTGGATGGTGCCGACTTCCTGGTTTGGCAGCGTGGTTTCGGCACAGCCAGCGGCGCGAATCCCGCCGATGGCGACGCGAACGGCGACGGCGCGGTGAATGCCGCGGATCTGGCGATTTGGAAGAGCCAGTTCGGTACGGGCGGAGCATCCGCCGGTGGACTCGCCGGCACGGCGGTGCCCGAACCAAGCACGCTCGGTCTCGCCGGCCTGATATTCGCCGGCTTCGTTTTGGGATGGTTGCGAAATCTTAAAGGAGGACAGACGATGCACATTTTCAAGATCTATTTAACGATTGGCGTAGCCTCGGTTTTGCTGTTTGCCCAAAACGCCGCGGCGAACTACACACTCGACCGGCTGTACCGGATGGGCGACGACGACGGAGTGAGCGCGAACGATCCCGTCTATACCACCTACGATATGGCCTCTACCGAGGGCTCGCAGTTCGATCATCTCTACGGCTATGCCATTGGTTCCAATAACCCAATCTACGTCAATACGAGCAGCCGCCCGCAGGCGGATGCAAACGAATTGGGCATCCAGTTCGATGCGGCCCAGGAACACTATCTCGAAGGGATTCGGCTTGGCAGTCCACAGACATCGGCCACCGGCCTAGTAGAGAATTATGCCGGCATTGTGAATCGTGGCTTCCAGCTTTGGATCAAACCGGCCGTCGCCACTTCCGGGGGCGTGCAGCAGGATATTGTCATGGATACACGGCAGCACGCCGTGGGTATTACCGCCGGCGGAAACTGGTATATGCAGTATAACGGAACGCTCACTGATACCGGAGTATCTGTCACCGCGGGCCAGTGGTACCACGTGATGCTCGTGCGACCGTATGGATCATCCGGTTCCAACTCAGGTGCCCGGATGTACATCAATGGTGTCGCTGTTGCCGCAGCAACGGGCGGCTATACCGGAGAAGATAACTTCGTCCTGTCAGTTGGCGTCCGCACATATGAAAGTATTGCGGAAGAGCCGTACAATTTCTTCACAGGAATCGTTGACGATCTCGATATCTTCGTCCTTGGCACGACAACCAGCGATCCGCCGATTAATTATGGCACGTTCAATCCGCTTGAAGACAACGCCTACATTGCCGCGGCATTGACTGGTGTGGCTGGCGATGTGAACCAGGATCGCGTACTGAACGGAACCGATATCGATGACTTTGTCACCGGTTGGAGATATCAGAACCTAGTCAACGGAATTCAGGTGGGTGATTTGAACTCGATCGCCAAGGGTGATTTGGACTGCAACGGGATCACGGATCTGGACGATGCGTTCCTGCTGCACGAGGCCCTCCTGGCGGGTGGCTTGGGCGGTTTTGATTTCAGCCGTCTTAGCGGCGTCCCGGAACCGGCAACGGGTTGGCTCCTGCTCGGGACCTTAATCGCGCTCGGTACGGTTCGGCGGCGGATTCGATAAATCCCTTTCTCGATTGAGGAGACACCTTCATGACTGGCAAACAAGTCCATTCCATTTCCCGACGTGGCTTTCTCCAGCGATCGACGGCGATAACGGCCGGAGCGCTCGTCGCGCCATCTATCGTACCGGCGTCTGTGTTTGGCGCGTCGGCACCGAGCAACCTGTTGGCTATCGGCAGCATTGGTACCGGGCGGATGGGCCATGGCGACATGAGCGAATGCATGAAGCAGGGCCTTCGAGAGAATGCCCGTGTCATCGCGGTATGCGATCTGGATTCCAACCGTACCGCGCATGCGAAGCGAGTTGTCGAAAAATTCTATTCCGATCAACTTGGGAAGTCCTACGAATGCCAGGTTTACAGTGATTACCGTGAACTGCTGGCCCGCCAGGATATCGACGGTGTCACCATCTCCACTCCAGATCATTGGCATGCCCTCTGCGCGGTCGCGGCCGCGAATGCGGGAAAGGATATGTATATCCAAAAACC
>JAFGFZ010000249.1 GCA_016930815.1 Pirellulales bacterium
ACATAGAACTGAATTCCTGAACGCGGCCGATGGCCGCAAGTCAATGGAGGCGGGCCTCTCCGAGATCCGCATTGCCATTTTGCATTCGCATGCAGAATCATGCGCACATCGTGCCCGCGTGTTACACAATTGGAATCTATCGCTCGTTCGCAACTTCTCCGCCGGCACGGGTCGCGCGTGCCAGCAGGACATAGAAGTCGATATCGTCATGAACAAAATGCACGCTGCCATCCGCGTAGACAAAATGAGCGCCACCCGGATGGAAACTTGAGAAACCATTTTCGCGATGATATTCATCATGCCGATTTCCGCCATCCCCGTCGTAGGGATCAATCGTGTCATCCCGGCCGCCCGGGATCGAGCCGGGACCGTTGATTCCCTGGGACATATCGCACACATTGCGGGTGACCCATGTATGCCCGACCCATACTTCCTCCCCTGCATGATCGAATCCTTTGGCACCGACAATTTCACCAACGATGTACGTATGGCTGGTACCGTCGAGGATCTTGCCGGTATGGATCCGGCTGTAATTGAATAAAATCCCATTTCCATTGTGGGTAGGTTGGTAGTTCCAGCAGTAGGCATCGAGACTATCGGCCACACCGGCCATGTTCGACAGCCGCCAGTCGAAAGTCGGTTCACCAAAATGATCGCGACCGGTGCAGCAGTCGACCCATTTGTCGGTGTTCTTTTCGCTCGGGCACATGTAAGTTTCGACGGGAGTCGAGATTGCTTCCCAGGAAATATCGGTATAGATCGGGCTGGTTCCGGTGAAGTCGAGCCGATCATAAAGCGATATCTCCTCCATGTAGGGGAGGATGAACGTGCCCCAGCCGAAACCGCTATAGGCTTCTTCTGGCCCGTCGCGGCAAGCGCTACCGGAATCCGGTACCGCGAATAGGGTACCAGGAGGAAACGTTTTATGGGCGCTATGGTAGTTATGAAGGGCAAGGCCGATCTGCTTGAAGTTGCTCTCGCAAGTCGATCGCCGGGCCGCCTCACGGGCCGCCTGGACGGCCGGAAGCAATAAGGCGACCAGGATCCCGATGATCGCGATGACCACGAGCAATTCCACCAAGGTGAAGCCAAATGCCCGCGATGGCTGCGAACTTCTCGTTCGAATCCATGAATCGCCAGTATTCGAACGGTTTGAAAATTCTAGCGTATCCTGCATGGTATCGTATCCTTCCGTTCCCAATCGTCGCCGAATGGTCCTACCGATCGGTGGAAACATGAAATATTGGTATTCCAAAGACCGACCAGGCCACTTGTATCGACGGCAATCCCGGAATCGTTGCTGGCGTTGTCATACTGCAATCCCCAAGTCCCGGTATTGGTGATGAAGAAACCGTGCTGTTCCGTATCCATGATCAAGTTCTGACGCACGGCTTGCCCCAAGTAGGTGATGTCCGGCTTCGCCCAGAGCTGCATGCCATGAGCATAGATGTTCTCGTAATTGTGGGGAAATTCCTGGCCGGCTGGGAAGAAGATCGTATCGTCCCACATATCCGATGGGGCATTCATGCTGATCGATGTTTGCAGCGATTCCGACGATCCCGCATTGAATTCGATACCCAGCGAACCGGAGGCGGCGCCTGGCCGATCGCTGACATTCACATAGGTACCGCCAAACGCGTCGAGATGCTGGCGATCGGCTTCGGCAGGATCGGTGCCGGCGCTGTCCCAGATGAGCAATGGCATGCCGCCTTCGTAGGCGCCCTCTTCGGGAGCGTCGCCGAGCCGGTAATCGCGTTCGATCGTGACATTCGCGAACGAGACCGACGCGCAAAGAAGGATGATTCCTAACGCGGACGAAGGCCGCAACATCGTAGGCGAGTCTCTCCGAGACCCGCATTGCCACACCCTAAGAGCCTTTGGAAAGATGCGGGCACCCTGCGGGCGCCTTCCACGGGAAGATTCCAGCAGGATCCATCCGGAGCCAAGGCGACACCACATCACTCGGCGGATCCAGATCAATCCGACACCAAGAAGCAAGGCAAGGCAGCCCAACATGGCAGTCGCCGGTTCCGGCACTGCCGCCGTGCTGCCAAGGCCGCTACTGCCGCCAGTGGTCCCAAATTGGGATTTCCAGATCCCTATATCGGTGGCATCGACCTGGCCATCGAAATTGGCGTCGCCATTGGCGTGCGTGGGGCTTGCCATTCCGAAGCCGAGCTGCCAAGACAAGAAATCGGCTCCATCAACGTCCCCGTCGCCATCGAAGTCGGCATTTGTTTCAACGCCCGTGACATATTCGACAATCCCGTCGAAGAATAGCGTCGGCGCCGCGCTGGGTAGGTGGAATTCAATCGCGATATCCCGGACATCGACCGTGGTATTGTACGCCGATCCCAGTTGAATTGTCGTCCCGGTAGCGATCATCGAATGACCACCCAAGAATCCTTCCGAAAGTTCACCCGCGGTGGTTCCCAGCTCGGTCCAGCTCCCGGAGCCATCATAGTCCTGGTTGTCGAGGCTATTCCAGCCGGCTGGATTGAGCGAATTCCCCGCACTGGTGATGCGGTAGGCATTGATATCCAGGACGTAGCCGGTTTCATTGATCAATGAAACGGCGCCGGTATCCGTATTGATTTGGAGCGTGTACTCCGGTGCTTCGGGAATCGGGAGAAACTGGCTTGGATCGACGACTTCGTCACTGATTCGGAAATGGTCCATCCAGCCATCGAACCAGTTCGTTGCTGTTGTGTTGTAGCCGCCCAAGCGGATATCTTCGGTTGCGACGCCGACATCCTCCAGAGGGACCGACGCCAATTCCTGATGGATCTGCTGGTAATCGAAGTAACTGGTGATGGTGACTTGCGTCGGATTGCCGGAATCCCGGGCAAACGTGATACCCAGGTGATGCCAGTCGCTGTTGTTGACCAGACCGCTGATATCAATAATGCCGGTACTAATATGGCGGTTGGGACCGTCATCGAAGACATACTCGAGAAATCCATTGTTTTCACGGATCCACCATTCGTCCGATCCTGTCTGCCCCATGATCCCATCGCGGGCTTGGTTGTCTCCATTCCAATTTAAGACCGCTTCGAACGTATAACTGGTGCTGGGTTCGAGGCTGAAATAAGGAGTGGGAGTGGTGAATGGATCCGGTACCCCAGAAATTCCATGCCCGGTGTAGGTGCGATCGTCGCGCAGGATGATATAGCCGGTCGTGTCTTCGTTGTTGATCGCAGTTGTATGCCCGAATGTCTGGAAGACGGGAGTTCCATTGGCTCCGGAACCACCTCCCCAGAAACCGTAGTAGTTGTTGCCGGAATTCTCGATGATCAACGATGCATCGTTGAGTGTCGATCCGGCAGTGAGGAATTCAAAATCCATGTCGAGCACACCGCCAATCGTGGCCGATGCCGTTGGGGCAAGGCAGCCCAGCGTGACGAGTACTCCGGCCATCATCAAGACACGGGTTAATCGGCCGTAAAGTAGCCGGCACACGGCTGCAAGAATTCCGCAAAGAACGACAAGTGCCGATGTATTTGGTTCGGGGACAGAGCCCAGGGATAGAGGCGTCGCGCCAGGATTGGCGGTGAGGCAGGCATCGTTGAAGATCAGAAAATCCTCCAGCGTGACCGCGCCGCTGTTGTCGAGGTCGCCGGTCTGATATTGCTCGGGCACCATGAAGCTTGATGTGTCGGTTCCATAATGGGGCACGAAGACATTGTGAAAATCATCGGCGTCGATGTCCCCGTCGAAATCAAGATCACCGAATTTGAAAGCCTCGCCATCGTTGCCAACGAATCGGGTGACCAGCGGGATGACCGAGCCATCGTCGAGTAAAAGTTCCATTCCCAGATCCTCGATATAGAACTGGATCCAGGCATTTCCGAGATTGGTTGAGGTCCCATCAAGAAAATCGGCGCCATTGGAGCCGGATGCCCCATTGCCTTCGAATTCGGCTTCGGAAAGATTATTCCGGCTCGATGGGAGGGTCAATTCAACCCAGTTGTTATCGGGATCGCGTTGATTCGGTCCAGGACTGCCGGCATCGTAATTGTCGGCAATCGAGAGCCATTGGCCTGGGTCGAGAGTATCCGAGGCGGATGTGATCTTGTAGCCGACGACGTTGGTGATATCATTCTGTCCGGCGGGAACTTGAATCGAAATGTTTCCCGTACTCCGATCAACGACGAGTTCCGGAACGACCAGGTAATCGTCGGCAAGTTGGGCAACCAGGGAACTCTGGTCTGTCACGTTGTTGAACAGATAAACATCGCCGATGAAACCTCGGATACCTTGATTCCCGGCACCATCTTCGCCAATTCGAAATCGGGTGTGGTCGATGGCATCATTGTTCGCGGGCGTGCCGTTGACCGAAACCGATCCACCCAAGGTCGTGATATTCAATTCGGCTGACGTATTCGTTCCATCCCAAACCAAATTCGCCACGAAGTAATCGCCGGCATTGATCGGCGTCGAAACAACGGATTGGCCCCGAACAATGCCTTCCAGGGCCAGAATGTCGTAGTTATAACGCAGCGAGAAACCACCAACGACTCCGGAATCCAGTAAATCGATAAAATAATCGGTGCCCGAACCACCGCTGGCTGCATTGCCGACCAGTATCAATTGCATGATATTGGTGTCAAGCGCCCCCTTGATACCGTCCGCACCCCCAGTGTCGTCATCGAAGCAGAGCAGGTTGTCATCGCCATCGACGGCAAGGACGCCACCTGATGGGTGGTAGACCCAAGTCGATTTGGAACCGATATGCACCTGCTGGATATCAACCCAGCCGTCGTGCGCATTGTCGTTCCTGCCCGGAGTGGGGGACCGTGCGTCCGACATCCAGCCGACGTAATCACCGTATCCCGTGACCGGAATATCACCGCCAGTATCTTGGTGCCCATCTTGGAAAATCGATGCCATGACATTCGGATCGAAATGGGCAACAAGATCCGCATTGGCATCCTGCAGGCATGAAACAGCCAGGACGACGACACCTGGCGTCATCCACCAGCCAATTCCGGAGAGAACATTGCGAAACATGGTCCTTATCCTCCTCGCTTGCATGTCAGAGATAAAGAAATCATCCAAAAGACCACAGCCGATACAAACAACGTCATGGACGATGGTTCAGGAACTCC
>JAFGFZ010000250.1 GCA_016930815.1 Pirellulales bacterium
CAGCGGTCGCCGTTGGGCTTGCTCCCAGCCTACGGCGACCGCGTTTTTTTAATAATTGGCCATGGCACGGACTTCTCTAGCCCGCAACAGCTTCCAATTCCTTGGCGAGCCGTTTCCGAGCGACGTGGAGCCGGCGTTTGATGGTACCGATTGGCGATTCGAAGTCGCGGCTCATGTCGGTGAGTGATTGACCCTCGACATAAAAGGCAACGAGCGTGTCACGATCCATCTCCCGGAGCCGGGCCAGGCCGGCTTGAACCTGCTCACGGCGTTCTCTCGCCAAAACATCCTCCAGTGGTGAACGGTGATCCACGCAACTGGCTTCGAGCACCTCGGGCGCCGCTGCCACGGATGGAGACCGGCGCACCAGGCGATTGATCGCCAACCGATTGGTAATCGTTCGAAGCCAGCCACCGAACGCCGCGGAAGTCTGTAGTTGGCCGATCTTCTCAAGCGCCCGGATGAAGACCTCTTGCGCAAGTTCTTCTGCCTCCAGCGGATTGCCAAGCCGGCGCATGGCCAGTGCATGGACGGCGCTTTCGAAACGCCGCACCAATTCTCCAAATGCCGACGAGTCGCCTTTTCTCGCGGCATTCACGAGATCCTCGACCGACTCTATGTGCCAGGATGGACTATTCACTAAATACGTCGTCATGGTTCTCTCTCAGAAAAATCCGCCAACTAAGGAGCGCGTCCTAAGGCTCCGGAAGGGTGAATCGCGATGGCCAATCCAACGTGCGGCAAGCTCAAACAAAAGATGCCTGGAGCATGCCGTCACGGAGGGACGGGATTCGGCGAATCGCTCGTTTGCCGGTATCGATGCCGGTAGCGCCGATCAGCCTGAACCCAGGGCTGGGACTGCGATCGCGATGCCTGCGGTACCAAACCGTATGGCATCGCCCGCCAGCCTCCCCCACCGCATGCCACGCAAGCCCAAAAGGAGCCTGCATGGCCACCGAACGATCGCACTCTGGTAGACAGAAATGCCCACGCTCCGGACCCATCTGTTAGGAACAACAGGGGCGGATTCGTTCGGCTCGACGGCCAGATAGCGCAGCCACATGAGAACCAGAGCGCGCACATCGCGTCCGATGAGAGCCAACAGGGTCTTGTGGCCGTTATCAAGGCTCTTGGGATCGACCGTGTGGATGGTGCGGATGAGCGTGTGCATTGTCGTCCTCGCTGCGCCAGGCGCAAATAGAGAGAACAGAAACCATAACAACATGATCCGTCTGATAAATAACCCGGCAGAATTTCTACGAGTTCCCCAAACGGACTAACAAACCTTTCATTATTCCATATATTGATCTTCTGTCAAATGGAATCGGTGCCTTCGCATCGGACGATCGGACGGCCGGGTCCATATTCTCCATCGATGCGGAAGTTGAGGTCTCCACTGGAATCCGACCCGGCTACCGGCCGAATGCGGCCTTCCATGGGCATCATTCCACCTGACAACCAATGGTCGGTCTAGATATCCGTCTTGACACACTTTATTCTGATTCGGTTCGCAGAATTCTAAAAAATTTCAGGATTCGTGTGATTTGGTTCGCGGACCTTGTCTTCGAGTGAGGATCGATCGTGGTTGGCTTGCCAGAAGCGCAATTTCGTAGAGGAGAACGGCTGCCAGACGTGGCACGAGGCCCAGAGGAAGGGCCCTGGAAGCCTTCCTGGCCAGTGTGGTAATCTACCTACTTGGACTACAGGCACCCCCGTCCCCCCTATCCACGGTCCCCATTCCACCTTCCCATGACCCGCGAACAAGCCCTTTCTGCCGTCACCGCTGCATGTTCTGCTGGCAAGCTCACCCAGGCTGCTGCCGACAATATCCGGGAATGGCTGACGGAGGATCGGTATGCCGAATACGCTCAGGAAGTCATGGAACACATCCATGACGGAGCATGGCAGCAACTCGACGATGTTTTCTGGACCGTGATCCCATTTGGAACAGGTGGCCGGCGGGGCCGGATGTATCCGATTGGAACCAATGCAATCAATGATCGAACGATTGGCGAGAGTGCTCAAGGCTTGGCTGATTATATCTTGGCCATGGTGTGCGAGGGTCAAGGCGCCCGGCCAACCCCGGAATCTTTAAACCTGTCCTGTGCCATTGCCTACGATACAAGGCATCGCTCGGCGCATTTTGCGAAGCTCTGTACTGAGATCATGACGGCGGCCGGTTTTAAGGTCTACTTTCTAGACGGGTATCGTTCAACGCCTGAGCTATCATTCACAGTCCGGCAGAATGGCTGTACTTGTGGGATCATGGTTACTGCCAGCCATAATCCGCCGAGTGATAACGCAGTGAAGGTATATTGGGAGACCGGGGGGCAAGTTTTGCCCCCACATGACCGAAAAATCATCGACCGTGTGATGCATGTTGAGAAAATCCAGCGGATACCATGGGACGAAGCGGTTCGAGCGGGGCAAGTTCTTTTCTGTCAAGAAGCGATGGATGCGGCATTCATCGACGCGGTCTTAGAACAGGCAGAGCCTGGGCCAAGAAACTTGAAGATTATTTATTCCCCTTTGCATGGTGTTGGCGCGACCGCCGTTTGCCCGGTGCTTTCCAGGGATGGATTCCATGATGTTGAAATCTTCGCCCCGCATGCATCGCCGGACGGCGATTTTCCCAACGTGCCGAACCACATTTCCAATCCAGAAAATCCAGCCGTATTCAATCCAATCATCCAACGGGCCCAAGAGATCGGTGCCGATCTGGTCATCGCCACGGATCCCGACTGCGACCGGATTGGATGTGCGGCACCCCGGAAGTGGGCCACGGACAGTTGGCAAAAGAATAGGGCGGTGGAACCAGGGGAACCAACCGGAATCGGTCCGTCTGAAAAGCCCCCTTGGAATCACCCCGTGGCGAACGGCGACGCCTCCGCGCGCCATGATCGGCAATCTCCTGCTTGGCAAACTTTAACAGGGAATCAAATTGGGGCCTTGTTGACGGACTTTGTGCTGGAATGCTGGAAAAAGAGGGGAAAACTCACGCCCGACCATTACCTTGTGGAAACTCTTGTTACGACCCAGCTTATCCGCCGTATTGGTGATTCGTATGGTGTTCGGACGGAGGGTGATTTATTAGTGGGATTCAAGTGGATTGCCGGTGTTATTGACCGGGATGGTCCCGATCGGTTCCTCTTTGGCGCGGAAGAATCGCATGGGTTTATGGCCGGTACGCATGTCCGGGACAAGGACGGCGCTGTCGCCGCAATGCTCCTCTGTGAACTGGCTGCGGAGCTAAAAGCCGAGGGCAAAACACTGCATGAGAGGCTCGATGCCCTCTTTTGGCAGTATGGTGCCCATGCCGAGCGGACCGTGTCGGTTCAGATGCCGGGCAGTCAGGGGATGGCGGATATGAAAACATTGATGGAATTGTTCCGGGGCCATCCACCGGCAAAGCTTGCCGGTTTCCCCATCGTCCGGATTCGGGACTACCTGAATGGAGTTGAAAAGTCGGTCGATGGAGACGTGGTCCAACCCCTCCGCCCCTTTGCCTCGTCCCCCCTTCCGCCGGGGGATGCTTCGAAGGATCGCCTGCCCCCTCAGGGCGACCTCGTCATGCTCGATCTTGCCTGCCCGGGCAATTATGCCGCCGTCCGTCCAAGTGGCACGGAGCCCAAGGTCAAATTTTACTTGTTTGGATTCGAACCCCCGGAACAGATTGCGGACCTGGAGGCGACCAAAGCGATTCTCGAGGACCGCTTGGCCGCGATGGAACGCGATCTGCGGAATTGCGCGGATGCATCAACGGGGGATGGATCACGACGGATCCATGCCAGAACCGACCCCAACATCACCTGAAAATCTCCCGAAGTCGCAGCCGGAGTTCTTTGCCCGGGCTGCGGAAAAGGTGCGCGCGAAGTTCCCCCAGACTCCCGGTGTTTACTTGATGCAGGACCATGCCGGGCGCGTGATTTACATTGGGAAGGCAAAGAATCTCCGCGCCCGGGCCGGTAGCTACTTTTTAAAAGCGGCCGCGAATGAGGATCGGACCCGCCTGCTGGTTAAAGAGATCTATGATATTGACTATTTGGATGCTGAAAGTGAGGTGGATGCGTTGTTGATGGAGTCGCGGCTGATCAAGGACATTCAGCCAAAATACAACCGCGAACTCCGGGATGATAAAAGCTTTCCGTATCTGCAAATCACAACACACGAGGATTTTCCGCGAGTTGAAGTGACTCGCGAACCCAAAAGGAGCGCCGTCAAACTGTATGGGCCGTTTGCAAGTGCGGGGATCATTCGCGGGGCCGTCGATGTGCTGCAAAGAGTCTTCAAATTTCGCACCTGCTCCCTCGATATCCGCGAAGATGATCCAAGATGGCGGTGGTTCCGCCCTTGCCTGCTGGCATCCATTGAGCAATGTTCGGCCCCATGCAATTTGCGGATCAGCAAGGAAGAATATCGCCGCTCCATTCGCCGACTGCGAATGTTTATCGAAGGAAATCGCAAGAAGGTGCTCGCCGAACTTCAAACCGAAATGGAACAGGCATCAGCGAACCGATGCTACGAGCAAGCCGCACAGCTTCGAGATCAGATTGAAATGCTCCAGCGACTCCGCGAACGAGGGGATTTGGAGAAGCATGAACAACCCGAAGTCTTCCCTATGGATCCGAAGAAAGGTGTCGCTGGCTTGCAGCAAATCCTGCGACTCAAGGAGCCTCCCCGAACGATCGAGGGAGTTGATATCGCTCACTTAAGTGGTTCCGAGACAGTGGCCAGCCTGGTGCAATTTATCGATGGAATGCCGTTCAAGCCAGGCTACCGCCGGTATCGCATCCGCGAAGTCAACGGCGTCGATGATTATGCGAGTATCCACGAAGTGATCACGCGGCGATATGCTGGGATTCGAGAACGGGAATCAGACTCGCGTGTCGATGCGGATCGACCGTATGCAGATCAGACATTTCCGAGCAAGGATTTTCAACTTCCGTTCCCGGAATGCGACGATATCTTCCCGGATGTGCTCCTCATCGATGGCGGCAAGGGCCAGCTTCACCGAGGTTTAGATGCCTTTGAAACGCTCGGCATATCACCGCCACTGGTCCTGTCCCTTGCCAAGAAGGAAGAACTGGTTTATGTAATGCATGAAGTCAAGCCAAGGAAGCTTAGCCGCCACGCGTACGCATTGCGCCTGCTGCAATACATTCGCGACGAGGCCCATCGGTTTGCTCAGCATTATCATCACATCTTGCGTCGAAAAAAGACACTCGGAGAATGACATGGCCGGCTCCTTGCCAGACTTGCCTGTTGGACTCAAGTTGGACGGTTGACCGGGCCGTGCCGATATCCGTAAAATCGGGCGCTGGCTGTTCTTGGGATGCTTGTGCTGTTCATGGACGAAGCTGATGACATATGCGGGCTAGGAAAGATTCAATCCACATTCCGGTCGATCGAACGATTCGCTGCGCAAGCGTCAGATCATTCCTATATCGGAGATATCTCGGATCTGGGATTCTGAACTCGTTTCACTTGACAATGAGGACTCCACCGTGCCTTGTACCTGCGTTATCGGTCTTCAATGGGGCGACGAAGCCAAGGGTAAGATCGTTGATTTATTGACCTCGGAGCACGAGATCGTGGTCCGGTATCAGGGCGGTGCCAATGCTGGCCACACGGTAGTTATCGGCGATAACAAGTATAAATTCTCGCTGTTACCAAGTGGGATCCTGACACCAGGCGTTACTTCCGTCATTGCTGGTGGAGTGGTTTTGAATCCAGCACGCTTGATTGAAGAATTGGATGAACTGATCGAACGTCAAGTCGC
>JAFGFZ010000251.1 GCA_016930815.1 Pirellulales bacterium
AGGAAATCATCGGTGCCATCGAACCGAATGCCCAAATCACCCGGCGAAGCGCCGCTACGGGCATAGGGACCGGAACCGACGTTGACATAGGTTGGCTCGGTAAAGTAGTAGTCTTCCAGATTCTGCCGATCTCCTTCGCCAGCATCGACATAGTAGCTATCAGCCGTTGAGGTGACCGTATTGTTCGCAACCGCTCCGTCCCACGGATCATCGCCCAAGTGATAGAGCCGGTCCGTTTCGCTATTGGCTAAGGTGCTTTGGACATAAGTAAAAAACACCACAACCATGCCGATCCAAATGAGTTTAGATTTGTTCATAATACGTCCTCCTTGATGGCGCAAGAGAGTCACAGCCAGGCAGATACATGCTAGGCCGAACAGGCCAAGCGTGTTCGGTTCCGGGATGGCGGTACCGGAGAGACCACCTGGGGCGCCACCCATTCCAAACTGAGTTTTCCAAATGGCCAGGTCGGCTCCATTGACGTTGGCATCGCCATTGGCGTCTCCATCGGCACGGGTTGCCGACCCGGTTGTACCGAAACCAATTTGCCATGCCAAGAAATCGGCACCGTCGACATCGCCATCGGCGTTGAAATCCGCATTGTCGCCGCCGGTAACGTACTCGACGATCCCATCCCAAAAAGAACCGTCAGCGAGGCGGTAGCTGAAGACAAGGTCCTGCGGGCCGGCCGGATTGAAGAGGCTGCCCAAGCTGATGGACGTCGTGTCGGCCAGGTTGGAGCTGGCTTGCAAGTAGGCTTCGCCGACAAAGCCGGCTCCGGGAGTGCCGAGTACTTCCCAGCCATCCCCCTCCCCGGACGTGCCACCGCTCCCCTCGTAATCTTGCTCTTGCAGGCTGTACCAGCCGCTCGCGTTCAGGGCATTGCCGGCGCTGAGAATTTCGTATTGGTCAATGTCGATCGCGAAACCGGTGTCGTTGCGGAGCGATGTGGCACCCGTGTCCGCGTTGACCTGAAGTGTCAAGCGGAAGAGTTCAAATGCCGAGACACCGTTGTTCGCAACATGTTGGATTTCGACCTGGTTGAGGACACCCTCATAGACGGCCACGTCGTCAATCAAACCATTGAAAAAGAAACTATCGCCAGGATCGTTCCCGGAACCGATATGGAGATTTTCGCTCTCTACCGTGCCGTTTGGGCTGTAGCCTTGCAAAGTCGTCGAGCCTGCAAGCGTGCCATTCACGTAGAACGACTTCATCTTGGTAAAGGAATCGAACGAAATGGCCAGGTGGGTCCAGGTGCTGGTTGCCACGGATCCTCCGCCTACGGAGGCCCAACCTGGATCCCCATCACCGGTCCAAAACTCCCAGACACCATTTGGCGCATTGTAAATGATATACCCATGGGTGCTTACGCCGACGTTATAGTCATCGCGGCACGTCAGGGGTGAATGGTGCCCGGTATCAAACAAAGCGGCATTTGCCCAGAGTACGGCCGTGAAGCTGGTCGGATTGAGGTCCGCGCTATACGGCACGTTGATCGTGCTGGTCGAACCGTCAAAGAGCGCGGCCGTGCCCGTGTTGGCATTCGCTCCGGCCTGACCAAACGTGACGGCGTTCGGTGTCCCGTTGTTGGTGCCGACTGAGTCGGATCCATCCGCATCCAGTGTCCAATGGGAAACGATCGACGGCAGATCGGCTTGGGTTGTGCCAAGGCCGATCACCATCGAACAGATCGCGGCAGCGAGCCCTGGAACCAGGATACCCCGAAATCGGACACGGAATCGGTGGGCTGCCCAAGTGGCACAGGCGAAAAGGAACAAAATCCACGCGGCTGGTTCCGGGACGCCGGCAAGCATGGCGTCGAACGAGCCGGGGCCGTTCGCCGTTTCGTAAGCGGTCTTGAACAACGTGTAATCAAGGCGGTTGTTCACGCCGTCGAAGTTCATGTCGCCCTGCTGGTAGGCCTGGGCTCCCGACAATGCCGAGAGATCCGCATGGTAGCCGTTCCGATAGATTGGCCAATCGAGGACATCGATCGCCCCGTCGAAATTCAAGTCGCCGGATTCGAACGGGAGATCATTATTGCCGATGTACCGAACCAACGGATTCAGTCGCGTCCCATCCTCTTGCAACATGACAAACTGCATGGATTCAGCTGGATTCTGAATCCACAGATTGCCCAAGTTGATTGTCATACCCGGAGTGATGGCCAGGGCACCAAGTGTTCCTTCGGCGATATCATCACTTGCCGCGCCGAACTCGATCCAGTTATTGTTCGGATCGATCGTGCCGCCGCTGTTGGCGTCGTAGTTCGCGGCGATCGAGAGCCAATTGGCCGGATTCAAGGCCCCGATCGTGGATGTTATGTCATATCCCGAGATTGTGTAGCTATTGGAAGGAGTCTGGTTTGTGATCGCCATGTTGCCAGTTTCACGGTCGATCAAAATCCAAAGCTGATCCGCCGCAGCGGTTGCAAAGGCAATCTCACCCAAACCGACGCGGTCGCCGCCACTGGAACCAGGAGCCACATAGAAGTTATCCAAGGCCGTGAATTCCACATACCGGGCGGTGATGGATTGGCCAAAGATAAAACTCTGCCTCGGAACGGGATCCTGGATCATCGAGTATGTTGGATTAAACGTGATGGATGTCCCATATCCCGTCGGGCCCTCGGCTTCGGTGGCGAACCGCAGACTGAATTGGCTGACCCCATTGGTATTCGACGCGGCGTACCCCCACGTGCTGATTTCCTCGAGATTGACGTCCTCGCCAAGATCAAGTTCGATGATCGGTTGACCAGCCACGGCAATGTAATCGGATGGATAGCCACCTGGATCATTGGTCACCCAAGTGTTGGCTCCCGACAGGGCATCGTGCGGAACATTCGCATCGAAGCCGACTCCAGGGCCTTGGATCAGGTTGAGCTCCGAAAAGTAGTTCACCGTATTCGTTGTCACACCGCTGATCGTGTAAAAGTTGGCCGCTGATGCGTGACCGTTGAAGACGCAGGCGCAGAGGCCTGCTGACAATCCAAGGATCATCCACGGTTTCATGAGTTGGTTCCTCCATCCGAGTAGGGTAATTAGATTGGACCCCCGAAGTAAAGTTAAATTCACCGGTTATCGGGTGTTGGTTCCAAATAAGCTTGAGTCGCACTTCATAAATACGGTCTGAAAAAATCGTGATACATAAGAAGCCCGGCTTTTGGCAAAAGCCGGGCTTCTGGATTCAAATTCGTATCAGCTTGATCTGCATTTCTCGTCTACTGGTCAAATGGAGCTGAGACGGCAGTTCGATTGTATCCGGACTATCAAGGTACATAAGCCGAGTAACAGGCCCGATAGAACCAACGTCGATGGCTCGGGAATGACGGTTTCCGTGGCGAATCGAACTTCGCCGAGGCCATATCGGTCTCCACCGGCTGTGATGATGGGATCGGCAGGAGGTAGATAATTGCTGGCGATCCGAAGTGCAACGTAGCGGGCATTGATGGCGGAACCAAAGCTGAAGAACTGCGCGTAGTTGTCGGCCGTCGCGTCGCCATAGATGGGATCCATCGTTCCGGAAAATTCGATCGCCTCCGTGCCAAAATCAAAGAGATTGCCCTCGGCACTCGAATGGAAGATCAACTCAAACTCGCGGGTTGCATTACCGCCATTGGAATCGCCATCCCCCCCATTGTTGCCGTATTGCCAGAGGATAATGGAACCAATATCCGTATCGGAATCGAGATCGAAAACAAATTCCGGATTGCCAGCGCCCGTTCCATAGGTCCACGATTCCGCATGGGCCCCTCCACTCCGGGCAGCATACGTCGCCAATGCATCGCTCAGTGAGGAACCTGTGGGAAGTGTCACTGCCGTACCAACAGGCCGTTGAAGCCCGTCCTCGGCATAACTGGGATTGTCGACCAGGAGATAATCCCAACTCGAACCAGCATCGCCGGCAATGTTGCCGGTTACGGAGCTGGGTGCGATAATGGTTGCATGAACGGAGGTTGTTCCAACGAGCAACGCAAGGATGACAAGAAAAATTCGATTCATGAGAGCTACCTCATTGTGCAACAAGGGCGTCGATCAACTAACAAAACCGAACGTATTATCCTTTGCGCTACGGATGGACGCTGGCGGCTGGTAGGAGACTGGCAATGATCGACCGGAATCCGAACCGGCAGGTTCCATCGGTGCGCGACTGTTTGATATAATGGAGCTATTTCTTGATCCCGTAGTTGGGCGAATTCCAATGTTCCCTTAGTGTAGCAACTACTCCATTAAAATCTACTAGTTTAAGCTAATTTATCATTATTATCCTTAAATTTCGATCTTATCCCAAAACCTTATACACAAAGCCTTTAAGAAATTCCCAGAAACCGAGAAACGGCTTGTCCTTACCCACAATTTGTCATGTTGCTCGTCATGGAATATCAGGGCCGTTTACGGCCCTTCTCCGTGCCGAAGGCGGTATTCGACCCGCCTTTTACGGCGGGTTATGCGGCTCGACTCGAAACAAGCCCCGCCCCCTACACGCCGCCGGCGGCGGCGTGTAGGGGGCGGGGGGTGAAATAAAACAGGTTCTAGTTCTTTGTATTGAACATGATCGGAGCCTATTGTGGATTCAAACCGCTTCCTCAGAGCGTGCTCTGTGCCATGCCGGCGCCTTGGTCATCGATCACTGCACTTCGAATCACTTGAGTCGCGGCTCGTCCTTTCCAACGGGCCACTTATCACGGAATTCATGGCATCCAACGACACGACGTTCTTGGATGGTGACGGCAATTCATCGGACTGGATCGAGATCCACAATCCAACATCCGAATCCATGGATCTAGGTGGCTGGCACTTGACCGACGATTCCGCGAATCTCAATCAGTGGATATTTCCCAGATTGCCGCAATCCGTCTTGGATCCTGGCGAGTACTTGATCGTCTTTGCCTCTGGACAAGCGGTCGAAGATTATGTCGATCCGTCCGGTTATTTACATACCGACTTCCGCCTGGATGCGGATGGTGAATACCTGGCATTGACCGATTCGAGTGGAGTGATCATCCATGAATGGGCACCGGAATATCCGCAGCAGATCCCAGATATTTCTTATGGCATGGCGATCGAGGACATGTCAGAGGTTTTTGTTGCCAGTGGTGCGGCCACATCAGTACTCGTACCGACCGATTCCAGCTTGGGCCTTGATTGGACATCGCCAAGCTTCGTTCCCGATGCGAGCTGGATCACGACGATCGCGCCCGGGGTATTGGCAACGACGGGTGTCGGCTTTGATTCGTCAACTCCTGTCCCGAACCTTGTTGCGCACTGGCCGCTCAACGAATCCAGCGGAACGACTGGCATGGGTTCCGTAATGGACATCACGGCATCCGGCCGGGACGGGTCGCCGACCGGCAGTGTCACATTTGGTGTTGACGGAGCGCACGATTACACGGGAACAGCCGCCAACTTCGAGAACGGTTCCATTAACGTCCCCTATCACAGCGATCTCAATCCGGAAAGTTTCACGGTGACCGCATGGGTTTGTCCGGATTCCGCGATCGGGTACCAATCCATCGTCACCAGCCGCTTTGATGGATTTCCAGATAATTATGGATATATTCTTTACATCAACAGCAGTGGGAACTGGTCCTATTGGACCGGAGCGGGCGTGGGTGCCAGTGGTTGGGAAACGCTCGATGGCTCCGCGGTCGTGCCTGGTGAGTGGCAGCATCTGGCCATTTCTTATGCTGCCGAAACCAACACGAAAACACTGTGGATCGATGGGGAGCCGGTTGCAACAACGGCATATCAAGGATACGAACCGAATCCTGGCCGCGATTTGCATATGGGAGGCGGTGGCGACTTTGGAGATCAGTATCGTTTTAGCGGGACGATCGATGATGTCGCGCTCTTCGATGCAGCGCTGGACCAGGTTGCAATCCAGTCCATCATGGCAGCCAGCATTCCGGATTCTTCCACGACATCATTCGCCGATCTCGTCAACACCGATATCACGGCATCCATGGAGGGTATCAACGCGTCGGCTTATATTCGAATACCATTTGATGTTACGGATCCGTCCCAATTCAATTCTCTTCAATTGCGCACGCAATATGATGACGGTTTCATTGCCTATCTGAATGGCCAGGAAATCGTTTCACGCAATGCGCCCACCACACGTGATTGGAATTCCGAGGCAACCGCAGCGCATCCGGATTCATTGGGTGTTGTATTCGAGGATTTTAATGTCAGCAGCCATGGTTCGCTGCTGGATCCTGGTACGAATATACTGGCGATTCACGGCTTGAATGTGGCAGCAGACGACTCGGATTTCCTGGTGCTTCCTGAGCTGGTTGGGAGCGCGCAGTCGATGATCACGGGCGAGATCGGCCACTTTCTCACACCGACGCCTGGTGGCCAGAATCCCGATTCGGTCGACAATATCGGACCATCGATTGGCGCGGTGGAGCATCGTCCGAACATACCGACCGTCACGGACCCGATCATCGTCACTGCGGAAGTTACCGAAAGGGAGTTGGCGATTGATCATGTGACATTGCATTACCGCGTCATGTACGGAACCGAATCGAATCTCGCGATGATGGATGATGGTCTCGGGGACGACCAGTTTGCCGGCGATGGCATCTACACGGCCACAGTTCCAGCAGGCGTCGCTGGTCCAGGCCAGATGTTCCGCTATTACGTAACGGCAGACGACATCGCGGGGAAAATCATGCGGGCTCCCCTGATTACTGATCTGGAGGGCAACAACCAGTCCCCTGAATATTATGGGACCGTGATTCTCGATCCAGCGGTATCGAGTCTGCTACCGATCTTGCATTGGTTTGCGGAAAATCCTTCCGCCGGCCATACGCGAACAGGCACACGTGCTTCCGTTTTCTACGAGGGTGCGTTTTACGACAATCTATTCGTCCGGATGCGGGGGCAAGCGACCAACGCCAATTCCCAAAAATTTGACTTCAACACCGGCCATGAATTCTATGTGAATGAAGAGCTTGGATATGTGCGAGAATTCAATCTAAATGCCCAAGGAGCCGATCCGGCCTATATTCGACAAACTCTGGCATTTGAGGCATTTCAATACGCTGGCAATGCATCGCCCGAATCGTTTTTGATGCTGACTCAGGTCAACGGATCATTCGACCGCGTGGGAATTTTTATCGAGCAGGTGGATGATAACTTCCTGGAGAGAAATGGCCTGGATCCGAACGGAGCACTCTACAAGTTTGTCCAGCGAAACAATCTTCTTCCTGTCTTCAGCGACGTAGCAACAGGCGTCGAGAAAAAGATACCCGAGAACGATACCGACTTCTCCGATTTACAGGCGTTCATCGATGGCTTGCATCTACCATCAGTCGACCAACGCCACCGTTTCCTCTTCGATAGCCTGAACATTCCCCAGGTGGTCAACTACCTTGCCGTGCGATCCATGATCCAGGACGCCGACGATATCCGGAAAAATTTCTACTTCTACCGGGACAGCCACGGGAATGGTGAATGGTCCATCTTCCCATGGGATAAGGACTTCACGCTGGGAGTTGTCGGCGACGGCGGGCCTTATCTGGAACATCCGTTGTTCGGAGAGGAAGAACACCCGAAACTGAACGCCAACCAATGGAACATTCTACTTGATGTCTTATTTGAAGATGACGTGACACGCCAGATGTATCTGCGCCGATTGAGGACGCTCATGGATGAATTACTGCAACATCCATCAACGCCAACCAACGAACTATTTTTGGAACAGCGAGCCGTTGAGTTGTTCGCGCCCGCGGATCCGCATCTGGGTGAATCCGTGACCAGTGCGTACAATAGCATGATGGTTTTCTTCCCGGAGCGGCGCAACGATCTTTTCAATATTTATGGGCCCGATGGAAGTACACCCTTGATTCCCGAATCCCAAGCTGGCAATCCAGAGATCCAATTTGGCGTGATTCAATTCAATCCATCCGGAGGAGATCAGGACCAGGAATACATCGAACTGGTCAACAATCACGGGGTGGCCATTGATATCAGCGGCTGGCGGATTGAGGGCGGTGTCACGATGACTTTCCAGCCTGGCACGGTCATCCCCTCCCACAGTTCCCTTTATGTCTCCCCGAACGTCGTTGCCTTCCGGTCACGAACCACCGATCCTTCGGGCGGATTGGGGCTCTTCGTGCTAGGCAATTATTCTGGGCACCTTTCGAATTTCGGTGAGACACTGCGGCTGATCGCTTGCGATGGGGAAGTGATCCATGAGAAATCCTACGAGGGCGATCCGTCGCCAGTCCAGCTCCATCTTCGTATCACGGAACTGAACTACAATCCAGCCGGCGCGCTGACTCAATTTGGCGATCTGGATACCGACAACGATCAGTTCGAGTTCATCGAGCTGGTCAATACAAGTCCCACCGAGACACTCGACCTGGCCGGTGTGCGATTCTCGGATGGGATTGATTTCACATTTGGCGCCGGAACGCTGCTCGCCCCGAACGATCGGATCCTGGTCGTCGCGAATCAGGCGGCGTTTGAATCCCGCTACGGTTCGTCTCTTTCCATTGCCGGCGTGTTTGAAAATGGCACCAATCTGTCGAATGGTGGCGAAACGGTCAAACTCGAGGATGCCACGGGGAGTACCATTCTCGAGTTCACCTATCACGACGAGAACGGCTGGCCCGACCGGGCGGATGGGGCGGGCAGTTCGCTGGTGGTCGTCGATACGGATGGGGACTACAGTGCGGCATCCAATTGGCGGGCCAGTACGGCCTATGGTGGCACACCCGGCGGTGCGGCCATCGATCGAGTCGATGTCATCATCCACGAGGTCCTGGCCCATACGGACCTGCCCGCTGTCGATGCGGTCGAGTTGTTCAATCGATCGGATTCCGTGGTTGCCCTTGACCACTGGTGGTTGTCGGACACGTCCAATTCGCTGTTGAAATATCAGTTTCAAAGTGGCACGTCCTTGGATCCCGGCGGTTATCTGGTTGTCGATGAGACGGATTTCAATGCGTCCGGCGGTGCGAATCCGACCGACTTCGCGTTGAGTGCGGGAGGCGATACGGTTTGGCTAGTTGCCGCGGACTCGCAAGGGAGGCCCATTCGTTTCGCCGATGTGGTTTCGTTTGACGCGACGTTGGGGGGCGTTTCACTCGGCCGCGTTCCGAGCGGTAGTGCCGCATTCGATCTCTTTCCGCTCGTGGCCCCGTCGCTCGGAATGCCCAACGGCGCCCATCTGCCGGGTGCGTTGATCGTTAGCGAACTGCACTACCATTCGCCCGCGCCGCCGGACGGCAGCACGATGCCCGCCGAATCGCTTGAATTCGTTGAACTCTACAACCGCTCGGGTTCTCCGGTCGTACTCAACGACAGCCTGCTTGGCCCGTGGCGAATTCGTGGCGGGATTGACTTCGATTTCAGTGCCCTGCCTTCTGGAACGGCTTTGGAGGCGGGTGGTATTGTGGTCATCGTCCCATTTGATCCAAGCGATCCAAGGCTCCAGAGTGAATTCCGGTCGATCCATGGAATCGGTTCCGGCGTTGTTCTCTATGGGCCGTATGAGAAGAAGCTCGATCATGCGGGCGAGGTTGTCCGGCTCCTTGCGCCGACCGCGCCGCCGCTGGGCGAGGTCGATTCGGTCTATTACCTGGTCGACCGGGTGACCTATGAAGATTCGGCCCCATGGCCAACCGAGCCGGATGGGACCGGCCCGTCGCTGCATCGGATCCAATACGGGTCGTTTGGCGATAGGGCGGCCTCTTGGATGGCCGCTTGTCCGTCGCCCGGCAGCGTCGATGACGTGCCGATCTCTGGGGATTTCGACCGGAATGGCGTCGTCGATCATGCGGATAGAACGATGTGGGAAGCCGGTTTTGGGATCACCAGCGGGGCCAGTCTGGCCGATGGGGATGCCGACGGGGATGGCGACGTGGATGGTGGGGATTTCCTGATTTGGCAGAAGGAATACGGGAGCGGCTCTGTATCTGGTTCTGGCAGCAACTCACCCATCAGTTCAAATCGCAATCGTATCAGCCAGGCAAGCAACTTGCCAACACGATTGGGAATTCCAATTTCTCCTCAGCGCTCGAAGTATGTCTTATCTTTAGGTTCTCAGACCGCTCAGATCCAGATCAAGCTTCTCGGGCGATGCGAGCATGTCATCCCAGGTCAATTCGTCTCTCCGGTATCCGGCGATCCGCCCCATAACAGCGGTCATGTTCGAGCGGACCGATGCCTCGACTGTTTCGTTGCCATAGTTGCCATTGGTGACGGATGCGTAAAACTCATTTAATCTGGAGAGTGATCATGAATCCAAATGGCAACTGGTTTGCATTCCAAACCATTTTGGTGGTCTTTCTGTTGCAAACAATCAACCATGCGATGGAACCGGACTCGATCGTGTTCGAGAACAACCTGGTGAAATATGTCATTGGATCGGATGCCCATCTTGTGCAACTGGTCGATAAAAGAACTGGCGCGGATCACCATGATCCGGAACACAAGGTTCCAATCGCTCACATTCGGATCAACGGCAGCGGGATTAGCGCATCGTCGGCTGAGAAATCCGGAAATGATATCAAACTGACTTTCGGCAACAGCGGCGCGACGGCAACAATTCGACCCATTATTCACGAGACGTATATCGTCATGGAACTTGTGGCCGTTCATGGCGAAAAAGCTGATTTTCTGGTCTTCATTGATCTGGTGCTCAAACGCGACAGGAAGTCAACGGATCCTTTCGTCGGATGTACCTTAGCATTGAATCTGAAGACGAATGTCCATGAGATTCCACAAGGCCACGAGCGGATGCGGGCGATGGGGTATCAGCGATTTGGCTTTGAAGGTGCCCAGGCCGCACTCATTGCCTGCCCGCAGAGCCAACTGCGCCCGATCATGCAACAGGCAATTACCGAAGCGCCTGAACTTCCCAAATCCAGGGTGGGTGGACCGTGGGCAGCCGACGATCCCAGGACCAGGGGTTCCTATCTGTTCAACTTCGGTGATCTGACGGAGCAGACCGTCGATGCGTGGATTGCCGTGGCCAAGGAACTTGGGATGAACCAGATCGATTTCCATGGCGGCCGATCGTTCCGCTTCGGGGACTGCCGGCCGAATCCGGAAATGTACCCAAACGGGTTGGACAGTCTCAAAGCCGTCATCGACAGACTCCATGATGCCGGGATTATGGCTGGTCTGCATCCATACGCATTTTTTATCGCCAAGGAGACGCCTTGGGTCACTCCGGTACCCGACCCGCGACTTGGCAAGGATGCCACATATACGTTGGCGGAAGACATACCGGCCGAAGCCAAAATCGTACCGGTTCGCGAATCCATCGAAGGCCGCTCCACGGAAACTGGATTCTTCGTCCGCAACAGCATGACGCTCCAGATTGACGATGAATTGATCACGTATGCAGGATTGAGCATAGATTCCCCATGTGGGTTCACGAAGTGCACCCGCGGGGCGCATGGGACACGAATCACGGCACATCAAGCGGGCGCCAAGGTGCACCATCTCAAGCAGTGCTTCTTCCTTTTCTGCCCGGATGGAGATTCAACGCTGTTGGCTGAAATCGCGCAAAAAACAGCGGATGTGTACAACTATTGTGGTTTCGACATGATGTATCTTGATGCCCTCGATGGGGAAGGAATCCTCGGTGGGAATGAATACGGCTGGCATTACGGCTCAAAATTCGTGTTCGAGCTTTTCAAACGGCTCGAGAAACAACCGGTGATGGAAATGAGTACCTTCCATCACCATCTGTGGTATGTCCGTTCCCGGATAGGCGCCTGGGATCACCCGAATCGAAGTCACAAGCGTTTTATCGACCTGCACGTCGAGCAGAATGCCGCATTTGCAGATTGTTTCCTGCCGGCACACCTGGGTTGGTGGGCCGTCAAAACCTGGCACGGGTTTGACAGCGAACCGACCTATTCGGACGACCTGGCCTACCTCTGCACGAAAGCCATCGCCCATGATGTCGGGATCAGTTTGATCGGGATAGATCCGAATACGATGAAAACAGTGCCGGCCTACCAGCGGCTGGCTAAAGTCATTCGCGAGCATGAAGCACTGCGGCACTCCGGTGCATTGGACGAGGCAGTGAAGAAGAGACTTGCCCAGCCGGGTAAAGATTATGACCTGTTTCAGGACGGTAGCGGCCGATGGCGGTTCCGCGAGGTCCAAACCAACCGGTTCATGATCGGCGGTTCCAATCGCACGGAATCCATCCGGGTAGTCAATCCGTTCCACCAGCAGCCCGCGAAGATGCGGGTGGAAGTACTGCATACGATCTCGGACGATGCAACCGCCGAGGGGGTGCCATTGATTGATTTCCGGGATCTTGCGCGATTGGGTAATCCACGGACGGCCGAGGGAGTCCGCATGCAGATCGGCCTGGCACCCGATCCCGAGAAAAACGAATCTCTCAAGGATATTCCTTGCGGAAAATTTGTTCTCAATCGCAGGGATGCAACGGATCGCAAGGCATCATGGGCCGGTACAACAGTAGCACTTGAACCGAGATTGGATCTGTCAAAGCACCAGGGATTAGGATGTTGGATCTGGGGCGACGGGAGCGGTGCGCTCTTGAATATTCAACTCCGCAGCCCGCATCACATCTCAAACG
>JAFGFZ010000252.1 GCA_016930815.1 Pirellulales bacterium
CCATGCCGCCCATGCCGCCCATCATGCCGCCGCCCATACCGCCACCCAGGCCACCGAAACCACCCATCATGGTGTTCTGAATTGGGAGTACGAGATCGGCAACCGGATAGACCTTGACGGTCAATTCTTCGCTGGCCTTCTCTTGGGTTGTGATCAACAGAACCTCGTCCTTGATGACATAGGTCAATTCCAATTCACTGAGCATCAGACGCAGGGCGGAACGGAGACTGATCCCTTGATAACTGGCCGTCACCGGGGTGTCGGTTGAGATCGCCAGGTCTTCCAGCGCCGGTTTATCGAGTTGGATTTCGATCTTGTAATCATCTTTAATCAAGTTGATCGCGTCACTCAAAGGTGTCTCGATAAATTCGAGCGGCTCTCCAATCTGTTCTTCCAGGGCGGCCATGATTTTTTCCTCGGCGCCTCCCTGGCTCTTCAGATCGACCGCGCGGTACTTCTTTCGCCGGTAAGTTAACTCTTCCCAGACATCTGCCGGTGGATAGACGATAGGAGGTTCATCAGGAAATGGGACACTCGACCGTTCAGACTGGTACAACGCATCGAAAAAGGCCCGGTGTCTTTCGGCGCGGATGATTTGCATATCGCGCTCATTCCCGGCCAACCGTGCCCAAAGTGTCGCCACGCGCGGGACGACACCGTTCGGATCGACTTCTTCGACCAATCCTGCCATATCGACCGCCTCTTTGTAGCGGTTTTCATCCATGAGGGATTCAAAACTTTCCATCCGCTGTTTCTGTTTCTGGATGGTCCGGAGGAAACGGTCGTTCATATCACGTTGCGCGCGGGCTGCCCGCTGGCGCTCAAGCTGTTCGCGTAATCGTTCATCGCGATCCGCCTGGCGTTGGCCCGCCTCCTTGATGGCAGATTCCAAGCGGCTTATTAACACCGTCTGCGTTTCCATATCCAATTCAGGAGCTCTCCGGATATTTTCGCGGGCCAATTTAAGGTCCTGGATAACCTGGTCGGGATTCTCCGACATGGTTCTCCGTGCGTCATCGAGGGCAAGTTCAACTTCCTTGCGAATCAATTCAGCGACAATCGCGCTGTGTTCCACGTGGGAATCAAGAAACGAGCCGGGCTGGGCTTCGAAATCCGTGCTTGCCGGACTTTCGGCAGCCGGTTCATCGGCTGCCGATTCGGCCTGGGCGACCAGGCGCAAATCGGTGGGACTTGCATCCCTTCCCGCCCCAGGGGCGCGGGCGGCCAGCAGGTGGACCGTTTCCGCACGTAAGTTCCCCGGATCGTGGTGGAGGACGGCTTGAGCGATCCGCTGGGCACCCTGGGTGTTCCCCGTCGTAGCGGCCTGCTCGGCGAGCATCGTGAGTTGATCGAGATTGGATCGTACGAGTCGCCGCACTTCAGCCAGGCCTTCGTCACCGACCGTTGGAAGAGTCAATCCGGCATCGGCACGTGCTCTCTCCACAAGGGAAGCCAAAAAGGCTTGATCTGGATTGGATGGTTGACCTGTCGCAGTAAATGAGAGCTGGATCTGCTCGGATCCGGATGCAACAAGGACGTTCATGGGCAATGGTTCGGTCACCGGGCCGTCCAATTGCCCAATCAGGATGGTTGACCGGTCACTTCGCAAGGGCGGGACCTTGGCTGGGTAGACTTCCTTAAAAACCTTCGGGAGTTGAAAATCGATCGGCCATACGACGGCCGCTTGAGTCCAGGCAGCAAGTCGAGCACCCGCCAATCGACTCCGTCGGATGTTTTCTGCTTCGGCCCGCTCCGGAAGGATCCCCTGGTCGGGATCGGCAAAAACGAGCGGTTCGGCGACATATAAGTTACCACCCGTTTGATTCGCCAGGACGGCCAGGAGTTGGGTATCGGTCCGGGGTCCGACCGCCAGGCTTGATATCGGGGCACGGGCCGCGATGAGATCTTCGATTAAGGCCTGTAACTTTTGACCATTCAAAAGGTTGATCATGCTCACGCCATCCCCGATATAAACCACGGCCCTTGCGGTGTCGGAGGCTTCATCCCAGGCATTTGCGGCCGTTTGCAGGGCAGTTTCCATGTCGGTCGAGCCAAGCGGCGGGCGGGCGAGGAGTTTGGTTCGAGCTGCCTGGATCGCATCCCCCTTCGGAGCAATAAATTGATCGCTGAGTGCCGATGCGGTAAGATCGACAGCAATCAATTTGACCCGGTCGGATGGACTCAAACCGGCCAGCAAGCCATCGAGGGCGGCAATCGCCGAATCACGATAAAGCGAGGTTTGGCTAGCCGAGGTGTCGAACAGGACCACCACATCATGCCGGTCAATGACAGGAAGTTCCTGACCGGCCGCAAGACTTGCTGCGAAAAACGTGACGCCATCCGATTGCCTGTAGGTATCGAGTCGAGCCGTTGGTTCGGCAGCCGCCATTGAAACGAAAATGAGGAGTGCCGGAAGCACTCCAATGAGACGAGCATTCAACATGGTATGGAAACTCCGTCTGTTTGCCTTCGTAGGATCGTCGCTCCGGTCCGCTGAACCACCCGGCGCGCAACCGGAACGGGACCGGGTGACTAGAAATTCACCTATTCTTTTCTAGTTTACGCAGCCGTTTGGCAACTCGCTACAAGAAAACGTCAAAAACAGTGCCCTTGCAGGGTCTTTTCAACATCAAAGCCGGTCTGGGCACTACTGGACAGGAGACGAATCGCTACCAGCGACACGACCCCTCTAGCCCTACCTTCGAACCAGACAGGTCGAATTATTCCGCTGGTCCCATCCATTCGAGAGAACAATGGCAATCGGATCGTAATATCCGCCGGATTGGCTGATCAGTCGTCACGAGAATCGTCTGGTTCGCAGTCGCTGAACGAAGCCGCCCAGCTTCCACGTCCCAGCAGGCCATCCCACCTGCCTTGTAGGTTCCGGCCACCACCCGGAACTGGTCGCCATTTTGCAAAAGAACCGACGTTCCAACCAGGTCAAGCTCTGCAGCCAAAGCGATCTCCCGGACATCCCGCGCGGCTCCTGGTCGCCGTTGGAGAACTTTCCATTGTGCTTTCACATGGAGCGGATTGCCCTTGACTCCTGGGAGTGGAACCTCGAAATCGAAGATCTGCTCGGTACCCGGTTCCACGGGGGCCTCCGGGGCCGTTGTCAGCAATGTCCAAAAATGATGGTCTACATGCGGCAACATATAGATGGCCAGGGGGAGCAATCCGGTACCATATCGAATTTGTCCCCTGGGGCCGAGGGTCAACGTCATCGGTTTCTCTAAAAGACTTGTGTCACACTCAATACGCCGCGGTGCGTGACGCGTCGTGTCCACCTTCACTTTCGCCCGGTTCCGGTTGGCCAGGACATTAAAGTACCCTTTCTGATTCCGGCCGGCACTATGGAGCTGTTCTCCAAAGAGGTCGAATGTCCAATCCCCATTTGGCCGATGGGTTTTCGCTCGCAACGTGAATAAGAAATCAGTCGCCATTCGACCGCCATTGACGGAATCGATCGGTGGTGTCCATCCGACGTGACCCGCCAGCTTAAGGCGATAAGGCAGGATCTGGCCAGGTTTTACCTTGAGGCGAATTTCGGCTGGTGCGAAAGGCCCTGGTTGGATCGGATGCTTGTCCTGGGCAGCCCTGGAACTGGCGAAGGATGCCAGGAAAAGGGCCAAGAAGAATACCCATGAAATCCCCGATTTCAGGCGCCTTCCGAGAAGTGAACGCATCATTCTATTCCCTATCATACCCTGGGATCATACTCCAAAAAAAAGGCCGTAGTTTCACCAAGCCGCCTGTTTTTTATGGACGGTTGTCCAGCGGAAGTAGAAATCGGATGGACCATGAGGCTCCAATCCCGCATGGAAAGTTCCAGACTCCCGCTGGTTGCTTTGGTCCATGGATAGTGCAAGCATCCATAGAAAATCGCCCACGACCGGCAGGATAGAAAGATTTGCTGACGTTGACCATGATGCCAACGTTCGCTAAAGTCCCGCAGTTTCTTATGGACGGGTGCGCGGTTTTGCGGACACGGGCCTGGAAATCCCATGGCATGTGGGCAGGCAAGTGGATGGCCTTTCAAGATGGCATCACCGAATCTCTGACGATCCAACGCCGAGTTGGCACGCTACCTTCACGGCTGAAAGTCTTGTATATCACGACACTGCATCGAACGGGGGGTTGGTTGGCGGAGGCGTTTGCCAACGATAGTGCAACCGAGATCACTCTTGAAGAGTCGGTTGGTGCGACGGCCGGTTTGTCTCGACTTCGAGATGAGGTCTTTGACGCAGTTCTTGTCAGTCATGAACCGGGCGTGCTTGATGCATTGGAACTGATCGAAGGTCTCCGAGGTGGCGGGGCAGACGAACCCATGATCATTCTTGGGACCCAAAACCCCCAAGCAATCGAAGCGGAATGTTTTGAAGTCGGTGCCGATGCCTATTGCTGCGTCGCACAGACAACTACCCGGTCTCTACTCTGGCAGTTTTCCAGGGCACTTGAACGCCATCGCCTGGTCCGCGAAAACCGGCGGCTTGCACAGGCGGATCGGCAACGTCTCGAACAAGAACACGAGGAGGCCGAACGGCTACTAGCCCAACAACGGGTCCTGGTTGCAGAATTGGAGCAATTGTGCTCGGATGGGGCGCACAAAAATCCGACTGGGGCCCCCGTTGACGCCGGAGTTGCCCTCGACCAAGCCCCGAACTCTTCGAAGGCTTCTTGGATTCAAGTATCCAACGGCAAATCGCTCGCACTGCCGGATACGCTCGTCCATCATTACCGTGAGATGCTTCGTACGTACATCATCATGGGAGCAGGCAACCTGTCCAAGGAAATGACACGACTCGCCGAACTGCTGGCTTTGGCGGGTATCTCCGCCGGTCAGACCATGCAGCTCCATATTCATGTGCTCGAAGAATTGATCCATGGTCTTGGAAACCGGAGTGCGAAGCACGTTTTAAATCGAGCCGATCTGCTCGTCTTGGAGGTCATGGTCCATCTGGCAGAACGCTACCGGCAGCAGTACTTGGAACGCACCAATCCTCCATGCCAACTCATGCTCCCTGGATTTAATGAAGAATTTGGTTGAAAAAAGTGTCAAAGTGGAAAGGATTCAAGGCTTGGTCTTGGGGATGGTTCCGAATCCAGGGCAATCACCGTGAGACCGTGTCGCTTGGCGAAACGGCAAAAGGCATCCGCGTCCAAGAGAATTGTGCGGCCAGCTTCGATGGCCAAGACATCCGCGCCAGCATTCACCATTGTCTCGAGTGTCCCCAGACCAACCGTCGGCACATCAAATCGCATATCCTGTTGAGGTTTGGCAACCTTGACAACGGTGAAACGCCCTTTGCGGCAGAGCTGGCCTGCCCGTTGGATACACGCATCCGTTCCTTCAATGGCTTCAACCGCCAGGACCGCCTGGTCCTTGACGCAAACACTTTGCCCCACATCAAGACGGCCCATTTCTTTGGCAAGCTGCCAGCCGAACCGGATGTCGCGGAGCCGGGAAACCGATGGCGGGCGACCAGCCAGGAGGCCTCGTGGAACAAGGAGTTCCGGTACGTAATCGGTGGCCGGATGAAAATCAATACCTGCCTCGCCAAAGGCATGGGCTAGCGTACCCAGAAGTGTGTCGTCCTTCTGATCTTTTTTCCCGGTGACCATGAGAGGATAGAACGTCCGAATGGTCTGCCAGTCCGGCAGATGCCGCAACCAAAACCAAGGACGATAGAGGACCACCTTGTGAAACTTCCCGGCCATCGTTGCATGACGAACTCCCAAACGCCGGAAATGGCGAATTGCCCGGCCCAGTTGTGCTATTCCTATCCAGACGAAGTCATCGCAGAGTTTCGCCAGTTCGGGATCTGCATGATCCCTTACCGCAAGGCAACTAACGCGGATCGACTGCCGCCGGAGCGCTGCGGCCACAATCAATGGATATCGTCCCCACGCAGCTAAGAGACCTATGTGGAGAGAATCTTGGGCAGACATTCCAAGTCCCATACTCATGACAACCATGGATGCATCGCGCGAACACCGTGATGCGGCCGGTTTCCTGGCCGCGTTTCAGACCTCGATCAAAAGCCTCCCTGAAATTTCGTTAGAGTACCTTCGTATCCGGCACCGTGCAAACATCGAACATCCTGCCATTTTGTACTTCATTTTCACGGATCTGAGCCGTATCACGAACTAGTTGCGCGACGGTAGATTGGAGTTTCTTGAACTCTTTCCGCATTTCGGCAAGTTTGGCAAGTGCGGCCTGTTTGATTTTTTGCTCTCGCTCCGGTGTTGCTGGAATCCCCATCATCACCGCACCTTCCGGAACATCATTGACAATGCCGGCCATTGCGCTGAGGATGGCCCCCTTGCCAATGGTGACATGGTCCCGTACACCGACCTGACCGGCCATGATCACATAGTCCCCCGTGGTTGTACTGCCAGCAATCCCCACTTGCGAACAAATAATATTGTGCCGTCCTATGTGGCAGTTGTGGCCAATCTGGACCAGGTTATCAATTTTCGTGCCGTCTCCAACCACCGTGGCACCATAAGTCCCCCGATCGATGGTTGTGTTGGCGCCAATCTCCACGTCGTTACCAACCATCACATATCCAAGTTGGGCACATGGTACATGCCGGCCATCCTTCTGACGATACCCGAATCCATGGGCACCGATCACGGCACAGGAGTGAATGATCACGCGATCCCCGATGCGCGTCCCGTCGTAAAGGACCGCCGCCGGATAAATGGTCACATTCCGGCCAAGAAGGCAATCAGCAGCAATGTGGGCACCTGCATGAATCGTCGTGCCGGGACCAATGGATGTCCTTTCACCAATGGTTGCTCCAGGTCCAACGGAGACTCCAGCGGCCAATTGGGCTGTGGGGCTGATACTAGCGGTTGGATGAATCCCGGTCCTGGGAATGGGGCGTGTTGGACGAAAGAACCGGACAACCTGTTCAAAGGCCGTATGGGGATCATCCACCGCGATGACCGGAATGGAAGTCGCTGTCGCGTGGAGTGGTACAATCGCGGCAGCAGCCTGTGTTGAAGCAAGGCGATCCATGGATCGCAGGCTATCGACCAGCGTGATCTGACCTGCCACGGCATCCGCTAATGGATTCGCGCCATGTATCCGGATCGCTGCATCTTCGCTTGCTGACAGGGAACAGAGTGTTCCGCCAACGAGACGCGCGAGATCACCCAGAGTGCTTGTCATTCAGGAGTCCTTTCCTCAGCCGAGCAGTGATCGAACCGGTGCTAGCATGCATTCCTACCACATACGCCAACAATCCTACATCAAGACAGGCGATCGTACCCGGTAGGAGGATTGGTAACAAGATCAGCCATCGCATCTTTGGATGCTATCGGCAGGCGTATCCGGACGATGGCCCCGCCACCCGGATGGTTTTCTGCTTGGATTTCCCCTCGATGGGATTCGATGATCGTCTTGCTGATCGACGGGCCGAATCCGGCAAATTCCGGCTGATTCGTAATCAAAGGATCGAAAAGCTTTGGGAGGTACTCCAGGGGAATTTCCGGTCCATTATCTTCCACATCAATCTCAACAAATGTGCCACGGGCCCGGGCCCGGATTTGAATTTCCCGCGGCTCTATTTCCGAACCGGTCAGCCTTTCGCATGCATAACGGATCAGATTCAACAGGACCTGCCGGATTTGGATGGAGTCGCCCAAAATGGTCGGCAAATCGGATTGCAGATCCACATGAATTCCGGCCTGATGCCGCCGTGATTCGAATTCCATCGAAGAGACCGCGTCTGCGATGAGCCGATCGAGGCGAATCTCTTCGTGGCCAGATACTCCAGGGCATGTCAGGTCGAGTATCTCATGTGCAATCTGGGCCGCGCGATGAGATTGTTCGACAATGCAGTCCAAGCTCGTGGGAATGGCAGAAGGATTCGTATTGGCATGATTCAGCATATTCCGGCAGGCTGCCGCGAAGTTTGAGATGGCCGAGAGGGGCTGATTCAGTTTATGGATCATTCCCGCCATAGACTCATGGATCGTACTCCATCTTGCAACATGCGCAAGACAGGCCTGTTCGGCGAGGATTCGAAACGGTTCTTCACCAGTTTGGAGCGCATCCTCGACCATTCGGTGTTCCGCGATGGGATGAAGAATCTGGCTTTGCACAATCATCATCCCGGACCAATGTGCAAGTTCCTCAAGCAAGGCGACTTCGCTAGATTTGGGTTCTCGATTTTCCATGCAGTAGATTGCAAATGCTCCGACAACACGATCCTTATGATCTCGAATCGGCATCGACCAACATGCTTGCATGGAGAGCAGGCTCGCTGCATTTTGCAGGTCGGCCCATAATGGATCGTCATGAATGTTCTGGACGAATACGGGACGATTCAAGAAGATTGCCGTTCCGCAACAGCCGGCAGAAGGACCTATTTTGAGTCCATCCATGATGTCGATCAATGCCGCCGGCAAACGGCCGGCGGCACCGCGGCGGAGGTGTTCTCCATCCTCGTCAAGCAACAGAATACTGCATCGAAGTTCGGGAAACTCGCATTCAATCTCCTCGATTAGAATCGCGAGGATTTTGGCAAGCGGTTCTCCCGCAATCACAGCCCGGAATACTGCGCTATAACAGGCACGCCACATGATCACCTCGGTGGAATCATGCCGTCGGATATCGCATTGCAATAGAGCATTGAGTCAGTCGCGGCCGGTATTTCTTGCCGCGAGCGTGATAAACGAAAAAGGGTCGATGCATGATTTCTTGATCGGAACCGCTTGGATTGGAATCGTGTTCCCGGTCGATTTTACCAACCGCCATTCTGGCAGGATGGGCAGTAGGATGGATCCAAACTGGATTGATAATGGGATTGTCCCACTCCAGCAATTTGGGTGGGCGGCAGGTCACCATTTTTGTGACGCGTCAAAACCGTCTGCCACTCGGAGTCTGTCATCTGGCCAGTCTTCTTGAAAATGATACACTGCCCGGTCCTGTCGATGATCGCCACAAATGGGTAGCGTGATGCATGAAAGACTTTCGCGACCTGCTTGCCATACTTCGTTGTGACATCGACATGGCACAACTGGTACGGAACCAGCAGCCTCGGATCGGCGCCGGCAACCTTATCTTCACTCGAACGAATTGGCTCAAGACGCCCTGCCGGCTTTTTGGGTACCTCAAGTACGATCAAGAGCGGCCGGCCGTTTTCACGTGTCGCTTTCAACGCGCGACCGTAATCCGATTCCCACTGAGGCATGTCCGAAAAGGAACCGATAAGGCTCGCCACAAACGTTGCACTGGCAAAAAATCCCATCATCTTGGTGAACTCCTAACGCGGCAGAGCCGCAACCAAAAAAGTATTCTATGCGATCGCAATTCTCGGGAAATGGCATTCCCTGCTCTCTCACGATGCGCCCAGTTTCACATCAAGTTCCATTTTGCGACCTGCGCGGAGAATTGTAAGATGGGCAATTTCGTTAGGCTGGTGAGCCTCCACAAGTTCCAGGAACTTTTCAACCGTCTGCACGGGCTGTTGATCCACGGCAAGGATCATATCCGCATGGTCGCGATCGATACGGCGTTCTTCATACATCGTATAACCCCGCTGATACTGGCGGACAACCATACGAAATCCCTGTAGTCCGGCTCGATCCGCGGGGCCACCTGGAGTTACTTTGAAGACGACCAATCCTTGGGGGGTCTCGCCAACCGATTCGATGCCGATATCTGCCCGAGTGAATTTTCCTTGGGCGATCAAGACGGGCACCATGCGTTGGATCCGATTTGCCGGGATTGCAAATCCCACTCCAGCGTTTTGGCCGACTTGGGTCGCGATCGCCACGTTCATCCCAATCACCCGGGCCTGGGTATCCAACAATGGCCCACCCGAATTACCAGGATTCATCGCGGCATCGGTCTGGATCAGGGCCTTCATGGTGCGATGCCTTGCCCGGCTTGGAAGCGACCGGTTTAAACTCGACACAATCCCCGTGGTCAATGTTCGATCCCAGCCAAAAGGATTGCCGATTGCATAGACGCGTTGCCCAACCTTCAAATTAGATGAATCACCCCATACGACAGGATACAAATCGTCGGCGGGAGCATCGATTTTCAAAACGGCGATATCGTCCGTCTTGTCTTTACCAACAAGTTGAGCAGAGTATGTTTTCCCACTGGCAAGTGTCACATCGACCTGCTGCGCGTCTTCGACCACATGATAATTCGTTAGGATATGCCCCTCTTTATCGAGGATCGAACCGGAACCGATCCCTTGGGCTTCCGACTGAAGCATGAGGAATGCATCGTGATGGACACTTCGCGTATTGATGTTGACGACGCTGCGGTTGGCCTGTTCGTAGACATAGATATTCGCCTGTTCTTCGGGGGTCAGGTTAACCGGTGGAACCGATGCGATCCGCGGATTCGCCGACCGCATGCCAATCGGTGTCTGATCCACGGGTGCGGCCATGGTGGGAGGGAACCGCAGGGAAGGCACCCGCTGAACGATCTGGCTCGCTACAGCGGCCCCCAGCAATGCACCCAGCCCGCAAAATACAACACCACGGTTCATGACTTGGTCTCCCATATCTATCTGAAAAACAGATGATATCTCGTCAAGTACGCAACAAACAGGCGACCGGTTCACCTCGCGAGGGAACGAAAACAGCCCACAATGGCCATCATCCATCGACCCATCCCGCACGCAGCCATGGGCCTCTAGCTTCCATGCGGCAGATGGAAATCGAGGCAAAGCCATTCATAATCCTTGACAATCGTCCACTCCGGGGACTATATTTCAATATCATGATGGCGATTACAATCCCTTTCCATCATAAGGACTTACGGCGATCCAGACAACGGCATCCAGATCCATCTTGCATCCGTTGACGGATCCATACATCCAGTCGTCGGAGTATTGCTATGCAACATCCTTTCCGTCAACGAGACAACTCGTCGTGCAACCGCGCGTTCACGCTGGTCGAATTGCTGGTCGTCATTGCGATCATAGGGATTCTTGTCGCGCTCCTATTACCAGCGGTCCAAGCGGCTCGTGAATCGGCCCGGCGTGCGAAATGCCAAAGCAATCTGCGGCAACTGAGCCTGGCCATCTTGAATTACGAATCTTCGTACCACGCACTGCCAGCCGCCTACCAGTACACGCCCAATCTCAGCCCGCACACGACGGACAATTTCGGCCCTAATTGGGTGATTGCAATCCTTCCCTTTGTCGAGGGAACTACTGTTTACGACAGGTTCGATTTTTCCGAATGGATTTCCAATCCAATCAATGAATACCCGCGGAGCCAGCAACTGGAGGTCATGCTTTGCCCATCGGACGAACGGAATCAAACTCCTTTCAATGGGTCCGCGAGAGAGGGGCAGAATTGGGCGCGGGGTAACTATGGTTGCAACGCCGGTAACGGGCCGAATATCAGCAACTGGGGCACGAGTGGAATCGACGGCCCTGATTCGGCGGGATGGCTCGATCCGTATCGGCGTGGCGTGATTGGACCGAACGTATTCCATTCCCTGAAAGCCGTGACCGACGGGACGTCCAATACGATGATGCTGGGTGAACTCCGCGCCGGAATGACGGAACGGGATCGCCGCGGAGTCTGGGCGCTCGGCCAGGCCGGAGCCTCGATGATTATTTGGCATGGATGGGGCGGGGATGCCAATGGCCCCAACGCCTGCTGGGTCTCCGCCGATGATATCGAAGGGTGCGAAGCCGCGCTTGCCGATGAGTACCTTCGCGAATGCATGACCTGCTACTGGGGTGACGAATGGACCGATCAGGCAGCACCGCGAAGTACCCACCCCGGCGGCTGCTACTTCGGACTCGTCGACGGAAGTGTCCGTTGGATCAGTGAATCCATCGAAACCACCGGGTCCCTCGGTTCCTCCTGCTGTGCCCCGTGGGACTTCTTGATCCTCAGCGCCGATGGCGAAGTCTTTTCTGGAGACCTTTAATAATAATATCAACGCCCCCTGCAATCTGGATCAGATCGGAGCCGGTACCGTCGTTCGTTTCTTTCCCCATTTGGTAGGTACCGTTCTTCCATCTGGATTTGGCGACCTCATTCCAATGAATTGAATACGATCATGCATACATCACAATTTCCATTTCGCCGATCCGGCTGCTGGCATGCACGGATGATTCTCTCTCTTTCAGGGATCTTGCTGCTGGTTTCCGGATGTGGTGAAAGCGGCCCGCCGATGGCGCAGGTTACCGGTAAGATCACATTCACGGATGGCTCGGTCCCGCAGGGGATGCAGAAGGTCATCACTTTCACGCCCGCCCCCGATACAACCGCCGAGGTCAAGAAGGGCGCCACCGCCGATATTCGGGAGGACGGCACCTACGAACTCTATTCAACACGGCCGGGTTCCGGAGTCCATTACGGGAAGTACAAAGTGGTCATCAACATCCTCGGTAGCTACCGTGGCGGCAATACCCAAGTGGCCAGGGAATATACCGATGCCAAGACAACCCCTCTCGAACGAGTTGTCGACCAGCCTAGCCACGAATTCAACTTCGAGATCGAAAAGGCCAAATAAAGGGAGATGACTCTATCCGCGATCGAGATGGAGCGTTATAGCCGCCAGATGATGATGGACGGCTGGGGTGAACCGGCCCAGAACAAGCTGAAGGAGTCGACCGTTTTCATCGCGGGGGCCGGAGGCCTTGGCTCACCGGTAACCATCTATCTTGCGATTGCCGGGGTCGGGCACCTTCGCATCTGTGATTTCGACATCATCCAGATGTCGAACCTCAACCGTCAGATTCTACATGATCCGGCCAGAATTGGCATGAATAAAGCGCTGTCAGCGGAGTTAACGCTCCGCGCAATGAATCCAGATATCCGAGTGACGGCGATCACGGAGAAAATCACCGATCGCAACGCCGATGACCTCATTGGCGATGCGGACCTCGTGATCGATTGCACGGACAATTTTCCAACACGCTACATTCTCAACGAGGCGGCGCTTGGCAAGCATATCCCATTGGTGCATGGCGCGATCTGGGGAATGGATGGGCGAATCACGTTCATTCACCCGCCCGAGACACCGTGTCTGCGCTGCATGATCCCCGAACCGCCTCCCCAGGAAACTTGTCCCGTCCTCGGCGCCACGCCGGGTGTCATCGGGACGCTCCAGGTGCTCGAGGCCATCAAGTACCTGACCGGCATCGGAGAACTGCTCAAGGGTCAACTCCTGGCATGGGAAGGGGAGAAGGCCCGATTCGTCAAACTTACCTTTCCAAGAGATCCAAACTGCCCCACCTGCGGCGATGCGGTTGCTTCCCTCTCCTGGGCTGATGAAAACATCTAAATCGTTACCAGGTGTTCACCGTTTGTGGAGGATTGCCCATGAAGTCCAGCGTCCTTATGGCAATTTTTTTCACGATTGCGTGTGGCATGGCGCATTTGCCAGCAGTGCCCGCCGATGTCCTGTCGCTCGATGGCGACGACTGGCTCCTTGCGCCCGATCCGAGCAATGTCGGCCGTGACGAATCATGGTTCACGGAGCCTCGCGCCGACGCCAGGCGGACCAAGGTCCCTTGGATTATTCAGGACGTGTTCCCTGGCTACCATGGAGTCGCATGGTACTGGCGCCAGTTCCAGCCACCGCCGAATACCGATCCCGAGGGGCATTGCCTCGTTCGCTTCTGGGCCATCGATTACAAAGCCGATGTATGGCTCAATGGGGTCTGGATCGGCGAGCACGAAGGTGGTGAAGCGCCATTTGTCCTGGACATTACGGCCGCTATAAAGCCGAACGAACGCAACCTCCTCGCCATTAGGGTTATCAATCCAACCCATGAATTCATCGATGGCATCGTCTTGAATGAGACGCCCCACCGCAACAAGGCGCTCCCCTATGGTGCGGGGAGCGCATGGAACCAAGGCGGCATCATCGATTCGGTTGAGCTGCTCCTCGTCCCGGCCGTATGGATCGAGGACCTCCATGCCGATCCCGATCTCTCGGAAAAAACCGTACATCTATCGATCCAGATCCGAAACATGTCCTCGGCACCCGTCGCGGCGGCCATGGAACTGGCCATCGCTCCCGCCGCAAGCGGCGCGACGTGCGCAACGCAGGCAGTCGCCCGGCAACTCGCGCCGGGCGACTCGGTGATCGACGCAACGATTCCCATCGAGAATCCACGGCCCTGGAACCTCAACGATCCCTTCCTCTACCGTGCGACCGCCCGCGTCACGGCTTCGGCACCCAAGGTTTTCGCTGAACACTCGGTCCGGTTCGGCTTCCGCGATTTCCGTTTCAAGGATGGGGCCTTTTGCCTAAATGGTCGGCGGATCTACCTCCGCTCGTCCCACACGGGGAATTGCTGCCCGATCGGCCTCGAGCTTCCGCACGATCCGGATCTTCTGCGACGGGATCTTATCAATGCAAAGACGATGGGCTTCAATGCCATCCGCTTCATTGCGGGAGTTGCGAAGCGCTATCAGCTCGATCTCTGCGATGAGATCGGCCTCATGGTCTACGAGGAATGCTATGCGGCATGGTGCCTTGCGGACTCGGTCCACATGCCGGCGCGGTTCCGCGATGCGACCCTCGCCATGGTCCGCCGCGACCGGAATCACCCGAGCGTCGTTATCTGGGGGCTCCTCAACGAGACGCCCGAAGGGAATGTCCTCCAGCAGGCTGTGGAAATCCTGCCCGACGTCCGCAAATTGGATCGTTCGCGGATGGTCATGCTCAACAGTGGCCGTTGGGATCTCCATTCGAGAGCTGCCGCCGGCAATGCGGCCAGGACCGGAAGCCTCAGCAATCCCGGTTCGCCTGTATGGGAGGATATCCTGAGCGACCAGCACCCTTATCAGCGAGTCCCACATACGGCCAGCATCATTCACGCACTGCGGACAATGGACGGCGGAGGTATGCCCCTCTTCATCTCCGAATATGGCATCGGGAGCGCCGTGGATCTTGTACGGGCGGTTCGGCATTACGAGCGACTTAAGGCAGAGAATGTCGAGGATTATCAGTTCTATCGCACCCAGCTTGACCGCTTCATGGAAGACTGGGCGAAATGGCGCATGGCCGAAGTCTTCAACCGACCCGAGGATTTTTTCACCCAGAGCAACGCGAGGATGGCGAGCCAGCGGCTTCTCGGTCTGAATGCCATCCGCTCCAATCCAGCCGTCGTTGGCTACAGTCTGACCGGCACCGTTGACCAGGGGATGACTGGCGAAGGCCTTTGGACAACGTTCCGCGAGTTGAAGCCCGGTACTTTTGATGCGGTCTTTGATGGATTCGCACCACTACGCTTGTGCCTTTTTGTCGAGCCAGTGAACGTGTACCGCGGAATGCCGGCTCGTTTCGAGGCGGTTCTTGCCAATGAGGATGCCCTTGCACCCGGCGAATATCCGGTACATCTTTTCGCCGTCGGCCCCGGGTCGATGCGGATCTTCGATCACACAATCACCGTCACCATTCCCGAGGCCAAGGGAGATCTTGAGCCCCCGTTTGCCTTCCCGATCTTTTCCGAAGAGATCCAGGTAGACGGGCCAGCGGGCCGCTATCGGTTCCTTGCGTCGTTTGAACGCGGGGCAGCTGCCGCGGGTGGCGATGTGGAATTCTATGTGGACGACGACAACACAATGCCACCGGTCGGTGCCGAAATCGTCCTCTTCGGCGATGATCCGGGCCTTGCAGAATGGCTCGGCGAACATGGGATCCGACACCGCCCGTTTGCGATGGACCCGGTGAACGGCCGTGAAGTGATCCTGGCCTCTGGCACGCCGCCAGCAGACGCGGATGCCGCATTCACGGAACTCGCACGGCGATTGGCTCGCGGTTCGGCGGCCGTCTTCTTGGCACCTTCGGTCTTTGCCGAAAAGAATCGCCCGACGGCCTTCGTCCCCCTCGCCAACAAGGGCACGGTTGCCGGGCTCCCCTCGTGGCTCTACCACAAGGACGAGTGGGCGAAGCGCCACCCGATCTTCGACGAACTCCCGGCAGGCGGTTTGATGGATTACACATTCTATCGCGAAATCATCCCGGACACGGCGTGGATTGGCCTCGATCCGCCGTCCGAAGCGGTTGCTGGCGGCAACAATGCCGCACAGGGATATTCCTCGGGGCTCTTCGTCGCCGCCTACAACCTCGGCGCGGGGCAATTCATCCTCAACACGCTCAGCATCCGCGAAAACCTCGGTTCCAATCCCGTTGCCGAGCGGTTGCTTCGCAATATGCTCAGGTATGCCAGCCGCGATCGCGATAAGCCACTGGCGGAACTGCCCGACGACTTTGATCAACAGTTGGACGCATTCGGATATCGTGGACAATAACCGGCTCTGATCGAGCAATTTACAAACTGGTCCATTCGTTGCACAACGTTCAAGGAGAAATAGGATGGTTCAACGGCTGGCAATCGACGGAGGCACTCCGATTCTGACCCGTGCCGACTATCAGAACTGGCCTGTCATCACGGATGACGATCGCCGTTTGATCAATGCCGTGTTGGACAGCGGGATCGTAGCCGGCGGGTCCGCCCCGCAAGTGACCGCTCTGGAACAGGAATGGCGGGAGTTCACCGGCGCGAAGTATTGCCTGACAACCGGCAGCGGCACTGCCGCGCTACACATGGCGCTGGCGGCCGCGGACATCGGACCGGGTGATGAAGTCCTGGTCCCCTCCTATACGTTCCTCGCCACCGCATCGTGCGTCATGCACCAGATGGCCATCCCGATCTTTGTTGACATCGATCCGGCCACCTACACCATGGATCCGGCCTTGATCGAAGCGGCCATCACGCCGCGCACCAGGGCAATCATCCCGGTCCATATCCAGGGCTGCCCGGCGGACATGGATCCAATCCTGGAGATTGCAAGCCGGTATAACCTGCACGTCATTGAAGATGCCTGCCAGGCTCACGGAGCCGTGTATCGGGGCCGGATGTGTGGCACGATCGGTATTGCCGGGGCATTCAGTTTGAACAATCTCAAGAACCTCTGTGGAGGTGAAGGCGGCCTGTTCGTCACGAACAGCGAAGACATCCTCAGAAAAGGGGACTTGGTTCGCTACTTCGGCGATGAATGTGACGAGGTCACCTGCCGTCAGAAGTACAATGCCTCGATTCTTGGTTACATGTACCGCAACCAGGAACTGCCAGCCGCGCTGGCCCGCGGGCAACTGAAGCACCTCCACGCATCCAACGCCACGCGGATCGAAAATGCAGAATACCTGAGTCGCAAGTTGGGTAAGATTCCCGGCGTGATTCCACCCGTCTGCCCCCCCGACTGCAAACATGTCTACTGGTTCTATGCCGTGCGTTTCAATCCGCAGGCCGCCGGACTTGATATCGATCGGCGCCGTTTCCGCGTGGCGGTCGAGAAAGCGCTCTTTCGGGAAGGAGTCCTGGTCGGGCAATGGCAGACGATGCCAGTGTTGGCCCAAGACGTGTTCCAGAGCATGATCGGCATCGGGAAACGCTATCCGTGGGCGATCAACGAAGCCCAGGGTATTTCCTACCACTACGATCCGCACGACTTCCCCGTAGCGCAGATGCTCTGCGATACATATACAAATATCCATTCAATCCACCCACCGAATGGGCGTCTGCTCAACGAGAAAATCGTGGCAGGATTTCACAAAGTGTTCGCCAACCTCGGCCAAGCGATCGATCATGCCGACGACGATGTGAAACCAGGATTCGATGGCCGCCTGTATGGAGTTGGATAAACGGCCATGGAGCAATTGGGCGTGGTCAAGAAATGGAGCCTCGCATTCCCCGAATCACTTGAAAGGCAAGACGATGCAAAGCCGCGGGCTGTTTGGCAAGAAGTATCTAGACATCCAAGAACGGATTTGTGAAATCCCGCCACCGGGCGCGAATTACGTCTTGGTCAAGATCCGGGCCTGTGGCGTCTGTGGCACGGACGTTCATTTCGTACGCGAGTGGACGGATCAGCCGATGCCGCTGGGGCACGAGATCGCGGCGGAAGTGGTCGAGGTTGGAGAGCAAGTCACGCACGTCAAGCCAGGCGACCAGGTGATTGTCGAAGATTGCACGATGTGCGGTGTCTGCTCGGACTGCAAGAGCGGCCAGCCGCAGTTCTGCCGGAATATGTTCAACCTGGAAGGCCAACCGGGCATGGGCGAATACATGTCCGTGCGCTACAACAGTTTGGTCAAGTATGAGGGGCTGGATCCCGTCACCGCCTGTCTGACCGAACCGCTGGCCGTTTCCCTGACATCCGTCCTCAACGCCCACATACCACTGGGCGGCAGCGTCGTCGTGCTGGGTCCCGGGCCACTGGGACTCATGTCGGCACGCGTTGCCAAGTTTTATGGCGCAGGTTATGTCGCCATCGCCGGCCTCGCGGACAATACGCCGCGTGAGCAAGCCCGGCTAGCCGCCGCCCGTCAGTTCGGTTGCGATGACCTGATTGAAATCGGCAAAGATGACTTGCAGGCCCAAATCAAGCGAAAGTTCCCCGAAGGAGTGGACCGCGTCATCATCTCATCACCGCCGGAAAGCCTGGCCGATGCGCTACACATCATCAAGTTCGGCGGTATCATTACGTTCTATGGCCTCCACTTCGGCGGCCGAAACCAAGTGAAAGTGGATGTCAACGACTTGATCTTCCGCAAGATTACGCTCATTCCCACGTTTGCCGAACCTGCCATCAACTTCCCGATTTCGAACCGGCTGCTGCGCGACGGATACGTCGATGCCCAGGCCCTGATCACGCATACGTTCGCCTTCCACCAAACTCGCGATGTCATGGAAGGCATTATCAATGGCAGCCAGCCAATCATTAAGGCCGTGCTGCTGCCGGGCGGATAAGGCGATACCCCAATGAACCAGGAGTAGTCCTTATGAAACCTCTAGAAAAACCAGGGAGAAGTTCGCCACTCGGAGCAACGTTTTCATCCAGTGGCGTCAATTTCAGTTTGTTCTCGCGGAACGCAACTGGCGTCCAGTTGCTCTTCTTCGATCAGGAGGACGATCCTGCTCCGTCGCGGGTGTTTCAAATCGATCCGGCAACGAACCGCTCGTATCATTACTGGCACGTTTTCGTGCCGGGCGTGCTCCCAGGACAAATCTACGGTTACCGTGTGGAAGGACCATCCGATCCTAAGCGGGGCCTGTATTTCGACTCGGACAAGGTTCTACTCGATCCGTACGGACGGGGCGTGGTTGTACCGAAAGGTTACACCCGCGAGGCCGCAATCAAACAAGGTGATAATGCCTCGACGGCGATGAAGAGCGTTGTTGTCGATCCTGGAGCGTACGACTGGGAAGGAGACCAGCCACTGGAATTCCCGTCAGAACGCACAATCATTTATGAGATGCACGTCCGCGGCTTCACCCGTCACCCAAGTTCGAAGGTTGGCCCGAAAACACGTGGCACGTATGCCGGCCTGATCGAAAAAATTCCCTATCTTGAGCAACTTGGCATCACGGCCGTGGAATTGCTGCCGATCTTCCAGTTCGACGCCCGGGATTGCCCACCGGGGAAGGTCAACTATTGGGGCTACGCCCCGATCTCATTCTTCGCGCCGCACCAGGCGTACAGCGCACGCCGTGATCCGCTCGGCCCGATAGACGAATTTCGAGACATGGTCAAAGCCCTGCACCGCGCGGGCATCGAAGTGATTCTCGATGTCGTGTTCAACCACACGGCCGAAGGCGACGAGTGGGGACCCATGCTCAGCTTTCGGGGCATCGATAATCCAACGTACTACATTCTCGAGGAAGGGGGCTCGCGTTACGCCAACTACACGGGTTGCGGGAATACCCTCAATGCCAATCATTCCATTGTGCGGCGAATGATCGTGGATTGCCTCCGCTACTGGGTCCAGGAAATGCATGTGGATGGATTCCGATTTGACTTAGCATCGGTTCTCTCCCGCGATGAGTCCGGCCACCCACTGCCGAATCCACCAGTGCTGTGGGATATCGAGTCGGATCCGTCCCTGGCGGGCACGAAACTGATCGCCGAGGCATGGGATGCCGCCGGGCTCTACCAGGTCGGAAGCTTTGTCGGGGATGCCTGGAAGGAATGGAATGGCCGGTTTCGTGATGATGTCCGCGACTTCTTCCGAGGCCAGGCCGGAGCCCTGCGACGGGTCGCGGACCGGATGGTCGGGAGCCCCGAGATCTATGGCCACGAGCAGCGCGAGGCGGCGCAAAGCGTCAACTTCGTGACATGCCATGATGGTTTCACACTCAACGATCTCGTCTCCTACAACCAAAAGCACAATGAGGAAAACGGCGAGGATAACCGCGACGGCACGGATGACAATCGCAGCTGGAACTGCGGGATCGAAGGACCGGCCGATGATCCTGCGGTCCAGAAGCTGCGCAATCGTCAGGTGAAGAACTTCTTCACAGTCACGCTGATGTCACTTGGCCTGCCCATGATCCTGATGGGGGACGAAGTCCGAAGAACACAGCTCGGAAACAACAACGCCTATTGCCAGGACAATGAGATTAGCTGGTTCGACTGGACGCTGGTCGAAACCCATGCAGATCTTCATCGCTTCGTTGCCCTGCTGAATGCGCGGCGCCTGCTGCGTGACATTGAACACGAGCGCCACCGCGTGAGCTTGAAAACCATGCTGCAAGAAGCAAAACATGCCTGGCACGGTGTAAAAGTCCTTGAGCCAGACTGGAGCGATAGCTCGTACAGCGTGGCATTGGGTGCGGAACTTGACAGAGATGGACTATGCTTCCACCTCATACTCAATGCCTACTGGGAACCACTTGAATTCGAACTGCCCATCCTCAAGGGTGACATGTGGCGGCGATGGATCGATACTTCTCTCGATTCGCCAAACGACATCGTCCCTTGGAATAAGGCGCCTCAGATCAAAGGGAACAAATATCGTGTCGGAGACCGATCCGTGGTGATTCTCTACAGAATCATCAGAGAATGAGCCATCTCCCGTCTGGTCATCGGCCGCCTTGGGAGGTATCAGAAATGTCCGGGAAATCAGAAATGCCTGTAGCCATAGGAACCCGCAGCCGCCTTTGGCGATTCACGGTGGTACTCCTGGCATCGCTTCTGCTTCTGGTGGCGCAACCCCTCACGGCTGGGTTGTTTGAAGAGGAAAGGACTTTTAACATCTTCCTCTCCTTGCTGATTATCGCGGTGGTGCTTTTGATCCTAGAAGAGGAAAAACATCGAAAAATTGCATTCTCGCTCGGTCTAATCGCCTTTCTAAGTGTCTGGGTGGGCCGTGGCGTCGGCGGTCCAACCGGCCGGATGTTCCTAGTCCCTAATCAAGCGAAGGCCAACTGCATTTTCGGCGTGGAATCTCTGTCGATGGATGGGCGCAATGGGATCGGGTGGCTCGA
>JAFGFZ010000253.1 GCA_016930815.1 Pirellulales bacterium
ATCGCACGCGGATCGTCTTCGGCGCAGTGCCCCGGACTCTGACTCTTACCGGTGATAATACCGACGCCAACACACTCACGCCAATCATCAGCGACTCGGCCGCCGGCAGTATGGTAAGTATCACGAAATCCGGGCCGGGAACCTGGTACCTCGACGGGGCCAATACCAATACCGGGGACACGGTGGTCGAGGAGGGGATCCTGGGTGGTAACGGCGGTGCCGGTGGGAATTTGATCGTTCAAGGTGGTGCCACATTTGCCCCCGGATCGGCATCTTCTGCCGCGGACTCGGGTACCGCTGCCGCCGGCATTGGTTGCGAAGACCTAGTTGCCCCCGGTTCGAGCATTGGCGATTTTGATGTGGCGGGTGATTTCACGTTGCATGAGGGCGCGACGTTGGCCATCGAATTGGCCGGAACGGATCCCAGTGCGATCGACCTGTTGCATGTTACCGGAGCTGCCACGCTGAGCGGAATCCTGGATATCTCCCTGGTCTCCTTCAGCCCGTCGGTCGACGATTCATTCATCGTCCTCTCGGCCGGAAACATCCTCGATGATGGACTCCAACTTGCTGGCGCGGCCGGTTTCACGCATTCGATTGTCGGTTCCGACCTGGTTTTGACCTTCTCGGCCAGTTCCGCGATGGCGGCAATCCCCGAACCGGGCAGTTGCCTGCTGCTCGGCCTGGCTTGTATCGGCTGGATCGCGGCGCATCGTCGTGGGAATCGTCGTGGATCGCTCCGCGATCCAAACGTATATTAATAATAGATCCGGCTATATTCGATCCCGTTTTGATTGCGGAGCAATAAACGACCAACTCCGCGATCCAAACGGGCGTTAAAAACGGTTGGTTTATTCGGATGAATTTCAATTTCCTAACCAAACCGTATCAAGCCCAATTCGGCGAATGCGGATCGCCATGTAGGGTTTTCCTGCCAACGGAATCGAACGGCCGTCCCGGTCGGCGTAAAAATAGTCTGTTTCCTTATTCAGGATTCTGCCATTTGTCGACCGGTTCGATTCCTTCCGCGGGGCCATCTTCAAGGACCTGGCGGAGGAATGCCAGGCGGGGTGGGCTCTGACCTTTCAAAATCCCCCCTTTCGACCACCAAAGAATGTCGTCGGGACTTAAATAGGTCTCGCCATGCCCGACATAGGTCCCGGCAATCGTACCCGCCCAAAAGCGATGGACCATCTCCTGGGCGGACAGATTCCCCCACCGTTTCGGGATGTCTCCTTCGTATTTGACTTCATCACATGAATGGATACAGTTTGGGTTCATTCGTGTTCCAAGAATACCGTTTCGGGAAAACGCAAAACCGGATTTTGTTGAACGGCGATTTCTCTAGTGTTTTCAACGTGGTTTCTTGAAGTGCTTCATCCTGATGAATCCACGCATAGCATGTTGTTCCCATTTGTTTATACGGTGTGCCGTCTCTATAGGCGAAATGGAACGTATTGGCGACCCGCACCGGCCCGTGATTATTGCCACGCGGGGGGCCCGCGATGACAGTGCCCGTTTTCCCATCGAGGGCTGGCGAGTTACTCTGTGTTGTGTAGCGCCATAGTCCCTGGGAAGGTGGCATGAAACGTATGCAGAAGGAAACTTCCCCATCATAGAAACCGGAGGCTTCCAGGGTGGTTCCATTCTTTGAGAATCTGGCCGAGAGCGAGATTTCAAGAAACGGATTGCCAGTTTGAGGTCCCTGCCATTTCATCTCATAGGTACCCCACTGCTGGACATCGAAGGATTCAGCTGCTGTAACAAAAGTTGGTACGAGACTCGCCAAGATGGACCAGGCAATCCATCGAATGGCGGCATGGGATCTCTTATAATAGATGTTCTTCATGACAATGGATGTGGATTTGATATCAAGGTAGTAAACGATGAATATCAAGATCATAATTCGGGAACTCCAATCGGCAAAATGTGAGGTTTCCACACGGCATGGGATCCATGATACCAGACTCCATCCCAAAATACTCTTTCCCATCTTAAGCATCCTTGTTTTTGCGGGATGGATTGCCGGATTAGCGGTTGCCTCGGAAATCACCGACACGCGCAGCAGCCCGTATGCGAAACTCCATCCGGTCCGAATCGACGAAGTCCGCTGGACGGAAGGATTCTGGGCGGATCGATTGAAGACATGCCGCGACCATTCCATCCCCGCGATGTGGGAATTGATGAAGGGATCGAAATACAAGCCCTTCTACCAGCATTTTTTAATTGCCGCCGGGGAACTCGAGGGGGACTACCATGGCGCGGTGTGGAACGACGGCGATTTTTACAAATGGATCGAAGCGGCCTGCGCTGCGTTGGCGATTGCTCCATCCGAAGAACTCGCCGATGCCGTTGACCTGGCGATTAGCGCCATTGGACGTGCCCAGCGCGACGATGGCTATCTCCATACCCCCGTGCTGATCCGGCAGCGCCATGGCGATTCGACGGCGGCACCTTTCCAGGATCGCAATCATTTTGAGATGTATAATATGGGCCACTTGATGACGGCGGCTTGTCTGCATCATCGGGTGACCGGGAAGGATGAATTTTTAAAAATTGCCTGCAAAACGGCCGATTTTCTCGCCACAACTTTTGATCATCCCACTCCCGAACTGGCATGCAATTCCATCTGTCCATCCCATTACATGGGCGTTGTGGAACTGTACCGCACCACGCGGAATCCTCGGTATCTTCATCTGGCACAGACATTCTTTGCCATGCGGGATCTGGTCCAAGAAGGCAGCGACGATAATCAAGATCGTATTCGGTGGATCGACCAGCGCGAAGCGGTCGGGCATGCCGTCCGGGCCAACTATCTCTATGCCGGAGCCGCGGACCTGTTCCTCGAAACGGGAGATCGGAATCTATGGACCCCGTTGGAAGCGATTTGGCGGAACGTGACCCAGAAGAAAATGTATATCACGGGAGCCTGTGGAGCCCTCTACGACGGCGCGTCTCCCGATGGATCACCGGATCAGGCTGGGATCGGCCGAGTCCATCAAGCCTATGGCCGGAACTACCAGTTACCCAATCTGACCGCCCACAACGAGACATGCGCATCGATCGGGAACGTGTTGTGGAACTGGCGGATGTTCCTGGCAACTGGCGAAGCCCGTTATGTCGACGTCCTGGAACGCGCCCTCTATAACGGCGTGCTGGCTGGAGTAAGCCTCGACGGAACAAACTACTTTTATGTCAATCCGCTCCGGCATATTGAGCCTCTCCCAACGAAACTTCGCTGGTCGCGGACCCGGATCCCGTTCCTGACTTCCTTCTGTTGCCCGCCGAACGTGGTCCGGACAATCGCCGAAGCAGGCGGCTATGCCTATAGCAAAACGAACGATACCTTATGGATCAACCTATACGGCGCCAACACGCTGTCGACATCCCTGAATAGTCAGCCGTTACGTCTGGTGCAACAGACCGATTATCCTTGGGATGGGCGTGTTCATATTCTTGTAAAGGAGTGTCCCGCGAACGAATTCGCAATCAAGGCACGGATTCCTGGCTGGTCCACGAACGCGTCGGTTCGAGTTAACGAATTACCCGTTCCGATCCATCTTGATCCCGCGTCCTATGTTGAAGTCCGCCGAGTATGGCAGGTGGGTGATTCCCTGACAATCGATCTGCCCATACCCGCTTTATTGATCGAAGCCCACCCGGCCGTTGAAGAGACTCGGAATCAGGTTGCCATCCAACGCGGTCCGGTTGTCTATTGTCTGGAATCTTGCGATCTTCCTCCTGGAGTTCGCGTCCAGGAACTGAGTATCCCGGCCGATGCGGATCTGACACCGCACGATGCATCCAATCTACTGGGTGGGGCCACGGTTCTTAAGGGGCGCCTGCGAATGAAACCGTCTGGCGATTGGTCGGAAACCCTCTATCGACCCATCCCGCAGCAGTCCGCGCAAGAAATCGAGACGCAGTTCATCCCCTATTACGCGTGGTCGAATCGCGGACTATCCGAAATGACGGTCTGGATTCCCGTTGATTGAGAGATTGGGATTCACTTAAGGACAAATAAAGACTCCGTTGTGGACCCCGTTGTGGACAGGTCCTCCGTTGTGGACAGGTCTCCTGACCTGTCCATAAGATGATGGGCCTGTCTCCATGAGCGTGTATCAGCGTTCATTAGCGGTTAAAAATTGAATCCGTGAACGGTTGCCCCAGAACAGGGTGGGAAAGCGTGTGTCGTGGTCGGGAGACCACGACACAACGGGGTGGTCAGGAGACCACGACACAACGGGGTGGTCAGGAGACCACGACACAACGGGGTGGTCAGGAGACCACGACACAACGGAAGCTACTCCTTACGCGACAGCCACAGGATGTTGGACTTGGGTTGGAGTTGTTTGGTTCTGCCGATGTCCAGCGATCCTTCATTAGCAATTTCTCCCGTCTTTGGATCGATCCAGACGATCCGGTATTGAGTCGGTTTGACTGGTAGCTTGATATGAAGCAACTCTGGAGGCCGTTCCCAGTAGATCAGGTAGGTATCGCCTGGATTCCCGAGACACCATGCCTTGGAATCTTCAACGACCCCATCCAGCGGCTGCATGGACAGGATGGATTTCTCGAAAGAAGCGGGCAATGCGGGGATGTCCGGGAGCGATCCGCCACCCATCAGGACAGCCCAGCCATCGCGGCTGCTCCGGCAACATTCGTCGGCGTTGTAGAGGATGGCTTTGTCAGGATACCGCGTGCGATATTCACGGACTGCCTTGACGATCGATGCAAAGGAACTGGGTTCGGGACGGAGCTGCCGCATGTGTTGTCTCGGTGCGAGGTGGATTCCGCCTCGAGGCGCGTACAATGCGCCATTGGCCTGGTATGTCCAATAACGGATATCAATCAGATCCACATGGCGGCTGCGTTGCGGATCGGCAAGGATGGTATCCTGCACATCTTTCGTACAGCTCAGTCCAACGAATACTTCGCAGTGATGTTCTTGCTCCCATTCCGCAATCACGTCAATCCAGAACTGAACGAATTCGGCAGGCCCAGTGAATTCCGCGCCTGTCAGTTGGATGACATTGGTGCAATCGGAAAAATTATTGAGGCATTGGCGGATATAGGCGCGATGGATTTCACGTCGCCGGGCGTTCGTCGTATCGTAGAACAGATGCGCGATAAAGATCCGCTTATCACCGATATACGGAGGTGGTTCCGGGAATCCCGTCGCATTGATGTTATTCACCGGCCGCCACGGGGCATCCGCCCAATGCGCGCCGGCTTCTAAAATATTGTGTTGGAAATAATTCTGATGGAAAAGGGCCAGACCCTCCCGATCGCAACGCTGGGCGAACTCGTGGAGCCGATTCCAGTACCAGGGATTGTAGGATGCCAGATCGTACTGGCTGAGCCCATCCCATGCGGTTCCCGTTCCGGAACGGGCAAACGGTTGTTCATAGAATGGGGGTGCAACAGTGCCATCGGAACGGCGGACCATGAGATGGTCGTCGCGGCGCCGGTCGTACCAAAGGCCGTAATGATGGTCGTAGGCGGCAATCCGATTTGCAATCATGCCATTCGCAACGGCATCCAGATCGTCTGTCAGCCCGATCCCCACCCGCCCGGGCGCGAACCGCGTAATCGATGGGCCGAACTGGGCGGCTTCCGCGGACTGGATACTTCCGCGCCACCAGGTCGGATCCAAACGCCCCCCTGTCTTGAGCCGGCCATCCACGGCAATCCATCCATGGTGGATGGACAGGCGTCCAGATTTCTTGCTGGCTTCGACCGTGTCGGAATCGATTTTTCCGGCTCGATCGGAAAGAAACTGTTCGAACGTGGGAATGCCGTCCGGCCGTTTTTGAGGATTGACTGGTCCCGGTGCCGCTCTTCCATCTTCGAACTTCTGACGAATGACATCGATTAATTGCCTTGGTGGGTCGTTGGATCGTTCCACGAACCGCGCTGCCTCGTCGCTCGTAGGATTGGTCGATCCGATTGGATTCAACAGAAGCGGATCAATTCGCGAAGCGGCCTGGTCACCCAGACGGTGCCGCAATTGGGCTTGCAGGAGACTGATGGGCCGGACGAAGTCGCTACTGGCCAACAGAACACCGTCTCCGGCCACGTCCGCCCAGACACCGATTGCCCAGTTGTTGGCGGTAGGTGGGCGATCGCAGTGCATCGTTGCGGCCTGGCACTGCCAGATCACGCAATTCGCGGCTGCCCAGCCGGCCCGAGGCGGTTCGTTCCAGCGGTTCGTCAAATGGAGCCCACCTCCATCAATGCGGACGTTGTCATAGAGAACTCCCGACGCCCAGCTTTCGATCGGGCCGCTATCGCCGTTGGCCCGATCCGCGTGGCAATGCACAAAGGCATTGGGCCCGGCCGCGCATTGGCCCGCCGAAAAATCGCATCGCCCTGATTCCGACCAGCATCGCAGAAAAAGTGTCTGTTGGCCCTGCGTGAAAAAAGTATGGCGCCGGTAACCACCCAATTCGGATAGCGGGGCCAGCGCGATGCAATCTTCGACCGTGATCCGCTGCGTACTTTCACGCAGCAAAACGGCGCCGCCCGCATGATGGCGGAATTCAATCCTGCGTATCCAGGCATCGTGCGCATTTTCCATCGTGATACCGAACCATGCATGGTCTTCATTGGATGGATGATCTTGATCGTCGGCGCACACCAGCTTGAGATCCTCCACGCCCACATTTTCAATCCGGCTTCCCCACCGGCAGGTCTGGACCATTGCGCCTCCGAATTCCTGTTCGATGGCCGTGGTGATCGGCGCGTCGACTGTGATTGTGTTTCCCTGAATATCCGTGACAATCCGGTTCCACCGGATATCTCGTGTACCAGGTTTCCACATCGTTCCAACTTGATCCATTCCGAGTCGCTGGATCCAATTCTTGGTACTTGGCCGGAGAATGAGAACGGTATCTCCAACGTGGATATCCTTGATCGCGTTTAATTGCATTTTCACGGATCCGACGGGGACATACGGATCGATCACCTGATGGATGTCGCCATTGGAAGCCGAAGGATCACCGCCCGCGATACGAATCAATGCGCGACGATCGGTCCCCGTTGCGATCAAAGTCGTCCCATCTTTTCCCGCCCCCGAACCGCGCAAGACGATACCGGATGCCGCAAGACGCAATTGGCCGGCCAGTTCGAACTGGCCGGGTGCAAGCAAGAGGGCGCCTCGGAATCCGAGAGCGTCGAGGGGTAAGGATGCAAGATAGTCCATGGCAGCTTGAATCCGCTCGCCATCGTCGCCAGCGGCTGGTTCGATGGTTACCCGGATCGGCACATTGGGAATCTCACGATCACCACCTGCATATCCACAATACGAGAAATCAGGAATACGATTTCCCCGATCATCTTGGCTATATGCAAGATCCCCATCTTGATCGACTTGCTTGACCGGCTCGGCGGCGAATGCGTCCCAGCCGGGGATTGGGAAAGGAATAGCGCTGATCACGGCAGCAGGGAAGAGAACGGCATAGAAGAACAGACTCACAAGCATCAATCCAATTCCTTCCAATGAATAATATCAGTCTGCAGGGAGCTGGGCTGTTAGGCGCGTCAGTTCCGGAGATTGAGCGATAGGTTTTCCATCGCACCAGATGGTCCAACCGATTGCACGGTGATAGCGCTGGCCAGTACGATCCCAGACGATGGAGAGCAATCGTCCATGATAGGGAATCCGGTCGAGGCAGAACCATTCCCATGCATCGGGAGGGATGAGTGGATCGATAACGACCGTATTGTCTTCACTTGGGATCAGCCCGGCGAGACCTCGGATCACCAGGTCATTGAACGTGGAGTGGTTGTAGTACCGGCTTCGCTGGGCTTTGGGTCCGGTGATCAGCCATTGGCCGGTCGATTCATCGAGATATTCACCCAGGTAGGCTTTTCCATCCTGTTGATGGGATCGGGCATAGGTTAGAAGCCCTCCAAAAAAATCGCGGCGTGTGACATAGGATTGGTTTGGGCCTTGGAGCAGTTGGATCAATCCGTTCAGTGTCTGGCTTGTTGCGAACGGCCAGACAGCACCATCCCATTCGCAGGTCCCGGTTCCGTGCGATCGAAATTTCGGATGGCGGCGTTCGGCCGTGGTCAATCCCCACGGCGCCCAGAATCCGTTGGGATCTTTGATCTCTTGCCAGGCGGCAGCATGTTCTTCGTCGGCCAGACCAAACATCCAGGGGATGAAACCGATTGCCTCGCGGGCATCGGATAGATTACCGTTCTCGAATCGTACCTTGAAAAATCCGGCTTCGGGATCCCAGAGGGCATCGATCATTTTCGTGCGGAGCATACTGTATTTCGCATCGAATTGTCTGGCAACATCGGACCGGCCGGACAGTTCCGCGATCCGGGCGATCGCTCGGGCATTGGCCGCCATGTAACTGTTGATCGTCGGCCGAACGTTTTTTTCCCGGCGGCCGCCGCTGATCGATTCTTCCATGCCATCCTTGACATCGTGCTGCCAGAAGAGGCCGTCGGGCAGGCCACGTTCCGACTCCCAAGCTTCGTAGTCGGCGATAAGATCATCGAGCAAATCCACCAAGAAGGCCCGGTTCCCGGTGACGAGGAAACGCTGGTAGATCGCATCGGCGGCCCAGCTGCTGTACTTGTGAAAGTGCATGGCCGGCTTGCCGTCATTGGATCGGAACCAGAAATGGGTGTATTCGTCGAGGACCTGCTGGTCGCGCAGCCAACGTCCCTCGGCCAGATGATGGCCCAACGCGCAGGAGATGGTGTTATGCGGTCCCGCATGCCCGACCGGCGTGATGAACTCGGTCAAGACGAGCCCGTCGGGCGTCTGTTTGATGTGTTTCCGGTAGGTCCACCATCGATAATAGTAGATTTCTTCAAAACGCGTTGAAGGGCAATCGAAAAGTGGTGCGTTCGCAACGATCCAATCCCAAGCCTGCGGATTGGGGATTTGATTCACAACCGGCTCGTCTTCCATGCGATTGAATTTTTTCACATAGCACGCGTAGTCCGCCGGATCGAGGATTTGTGCTTTTGCGGATTGGCCCGCGGGCCAGGAACATGCCAGAAGTATGAGAAACCGAATCCGGCCGATTTGCCACCATCGAAATTCGGGGATAGAGTGTGGCGAATGCATGAAGTCCATTCGGTTCTTGGAAGCTGGGAGCATCTTCTAATCCATCAATGATTCGGTATCGACTGAAGATCCAATTGGGCCTTTTTTAATCCAGGTGCAGTGGCCTCGAGCATGATTCGCCCGGGCTGGTTCGTAGTTCGAATGATGACGATACTTCGGCCCTGATGTACGGGGCGTGGATTTGCCTGATAGGATTGCCGGGACGCCAGATCGCCATTACCAATGGCGACAATTTGGCCTGGTCCTGTTACCCGATATTTTACCAGGTGATTGGATTGATAACACCGGCGGCTTTTTTCATCGGTAATATGGACTGTAACGAATGCTAGATCCTGACGATTGGCAACCATGATTTTTCGATCCGGAGACAAATGAATTTGAGCCGCTTCCGATACAGTTACGAGCGTTTTCTCTTCTACGGACTCGCCATTGTGCAATCCGAATACTTGCAGCTGGCCCGGTTCATAATCCACGGTGAAACTGGCCCGGTATTGGTTTTGGCGATTGGTGGGCCGTTCGCCGAGGAACCGGCCATTGAGTACGAGCCGGACGGAATCCCATCGGGAATAGACTTCCACCTCGAGTTTCTGCCCTTGATGGCCCGGCCATGTCCAGCACGGGAGTGAGGGGGGAACGGCCCACGGCGAGAGGTTCCATTCCCGGCCATCGGGAGTTGGGATCCGAACGGTGGCATAGAGTTTTTCACCGCGGTCCCAGACGATATTGCGATAGTGTGAGATCGGTTTCCGCCAGCCCGTGATATCGATATCGCCGCAAACGGCCCCATGCCACGGGAAATGAGAGCCTTCCCAGTGGGCCGCGGCCGTCTCGTCTGGATGGAATGCGCGGCCGATTCCCGCTTCGCCAAGATAATCCATGGCACTCCAGACAAAATCGCCGATCACGTAATGGTGTTCGGTCACCGCTAGCCAGCTGGGAAAGGCGTCCATTGGAAAGGACTCGGTACTGACGATCACCCGGGCCGGAAGGCGTTGATGATCGGCCTGGCACCGATGGAGTTCGTAGTTGTATCCCGCGACATCGAGGGATTCGAAGAGCGGATCCAGTTCCGGCCAATCACGATCTTTTCCCAATCCGTTCATCCCAGCGGTGATAGGTCGTGTCGGATCGAGGTTCCGCACGCGTTCGGCCATTTCCTTGGCCAGTTGTTGTCCGGATACGGCTCCGCGTTCATAGACTTCGTTGCCGATACTCCACAGGACGACGGACGGGTGATTTCGATCTCGCAGAATGATCGCATCCAGATCCTGCCGCCACGATTCGTGGAAATGTTCGCTGTAGTCGTGGTCTGTTTTCTTCTTGGCCCAGACATCAAAAAATTCGTCGATGACCAGCACGCCCTCCCGATCGCAGGCGTTCAGGAATGCCTCTGAAGGCGGATTATGCGACGTGCGGATCGCGTTGAAGCCGGCTGCTTTTAAAATCGCAACCCGGCGCTCTTCAGCGCAGTTCCATGCCGCGGCCCCCAATGGGCCGTTGTCGTGATGGACATTGCCTCCGAAAAGCTGAATCGGTTCGCCATTGAGCTGAAAACCGCGGTTGGCGGATACCTCAATGGTCCGGATTCCGAAATTGGTCTTTACCCGATCTGCCATCCGGCCGTTGGTGACGATACGAAACACCGCCCGATATAAAAATGGAGTCGCAGGGGACCACCGTTGCGGATTCTCAATGGTTAGAATCTTTTCCACCGTGGATTCGGCATCGGCGGAGATTGTGAATGCGTGCGAGGCATTCGTAACCTCCTGTTGATCGGGATCCAAGATCTGAATCTCGAACGATCCCGATTGGGGTGTTTGAGATGCGTTTCGGATCACAGCCTGAAGATCGATGCGTGCCGTTGCGGGGGTCGCCTCAGGCGTTTTAATGGAAATAGCCGGTTCCACAACATGCAGCGGGTCGGTGACCAGTAGCCAGACATGCCGGTAGATACCAGATCCGCTATACCATCGGCAATTCGGTTGCCGGGAGTTGTCCACGCGAATCGCAATTGGATTCTCCGCGCCGAATTCCAGGAATGGTTTGATATCGTAAGAAAAAGGGGTATAGCCGTACGGATGGAATCCAATCTTGTGCCCATTGATCCAGAGATCGGCATTGCAGTAAACACCCTCGAAATGAATTCGCACACATCGGGTTCGCCAGGATTCGGGGGCCATCAAGGTTCGTCGATACCAGCCGATCCCCATTCGAAAAAAGCCGCCATGGCCCTGACACGGCGCGTCCGGTTCTGGTGCCGTTTCAATGCTCCAGTCATGGGGGAGATGAACGGATCGCCAGCCACTGTCGTTGAATGAAGGCTGCTCGGCGCCCGGTGCGTCGCCGGGCTGAAATTTCCAGTCGTTATCGAGCAAGATCCGATCTCTCGCTGGAACCGGCACGTTCCATGATGGTTCCGCGGCGAAAGAAAGAGCAGAAAGCCAAGCCGATATTTGAAGAATGGATACAATCTCAGCACTGCGTTGAATCAGGACCGAAACTCGGCACATGTTTTCCTCCAGATCGATCAGTGATGGCCTGTCCTCGTAAGAAGTATGGCGGTCGAGGAAGCGTGAAGAAGCCCGGCTTTTTGCAAAAGCCGGGCTTCTTGGACTTTGTCAAAGAATTATCATTTGACGAATCAATGGGTACAAAATGCTTAGTCATATTCATTCTGCCTGGCGACAGCGCGAATCGGGGCAACCACGCAGATGGTTCGGTCCAAGCTGCGTGAAGAAGCTTGCTGAAGGAAGCATCCATGGTGTATCTTATTGTATCGGAAAGGTGGCAATTGATCACTTGGATTCAATATCGGTTGAGAAAATGCCATGACAATCCATCTTCAATACCAAATCTTGTCCCTAGGGCTTGTTTTAGGCCCGATGGTCTTGGATTGCGCTATGGCTCGGTGCGATGAGGTGGAACGTCCAGCGACGGTGATTCCTTTTGAAAAAAGCGGCACCGATCCCACCATACCGCCGGCCGACATGGAACGCGTCTATCAAGAGGTCAAAACTCCGTATAAATATGGCATTCTGATCCGTCCGGAAAAGGGGTGGGCCGTCGATTGCCCGAATGTGTTTCGCTACGGCGGGAAATGGTACATGATCTATGTGGCGATCCAGAATAATATTGGCTACGAAACGTACTTGGCCGAAAGCGACGACCTCCTTACCTGGAAACAGCTGGGAAAGGCATTGCCTTTCTCCGATTCAGGGTGGGACCGATGGCAGGCGGACGGGAGCATCGCGTTGGTGGATCCTGCATGGGGCGGATCCGCGGAATTGCTGTCATTTAATGGAAAATTTTGGATGTCTTATTTCGGTGGCGCGAAACAGGGCTATGAACCGGATCCGCTATCGATCGGAATGGCTTGGTCCAAAGCGCCAGATCAACCATTGTCATGGAATCGGATTGGAACGAATCCAGTCCTTACCCCTGATCAACCGGATACCCGCCCTTTCGAGCGCGCGACATTGTACAAGAGCCATATCGTGTGGGATCAAAAAAAAAGAACCGGTTATCCATGTGTGATGTTCTACAACGGCAAGCAGCAGGGCCGCGGAATCGAGCGGATCGGGATGGCTGTCTCCGAAGACATGGTGCACTGGACCCGCTATGGGACGGAGCCGGTTATCGATAACGGCAAGGGCATATCGGGAGATCCGCAGATCGTGTGGATGGGGGACCTCTGGATTATGTTTTACTTCGGATTCCAATGGGGGCCCGGTTCGGCATTCGATACATTCGCCTGCTCCTATGATCTTGTGCACTGGACCCAATGGCCAGGACCGCCTCTTGTATCTCCATCCGAACCATGGGATAAAACATTCGCGCACAAACCATGGCTTCTGAAACATGAGGGCACCGTCTACCATTTTTATTGCGCTGTCGGTACCGAAGGCCGCGCCATCGCACTGGCAACATCCAAGGATTTGCGAAAAGGTCAACCATGAAGAAGCAAAAGACGCTGTACTCGTTTTGCCTGGGGGTCATTGCGGCCGTCGGATTGGGTGATTCGTATGGAATCAGCGCGGAGAGCTATCTTGCTTCGGTCGGCACGGGGCCGGACACCGTTCCGGTGGCGGTCGTGCGGGGGACTTCCTATGAAATGGGACTAGCCCATGGTCGGTTTTTTAAGGAGGATGCTGGATGCCTTATCCGCAACTTTCTTTCGATGATACAATCCCAGGGCGGCAAACGGTTCTCCAATACCGCGCTCGACGCGGCATGGAAAATGGTTGGTCCGCATACCGATTCGAGGTTCATGGAAGAGCTGCGCGGTGTTGCCGATGGATCGGGACTGCCATTCGAAATGCTTCTCCGCGCGCACATGGTGCCAGTCGTGGCCAATTATTCGTGTAGCAGTATCGCGGCATGGGGGGATGCAACTCGAGACGGCCACCTGTACCAAACACGCAACTTGGACTGGGAGATGCGACTCCAGGCCCAGGATCATCCGTGCATTGTTGTCTATATCCCGAATGAAGGGATTCCACATGCCAATATCACATTCACAGGGTATATTGGATCCAATACGGGTATGAATGCAAAAGGCATCGTCCTTTCGGAAATGGGTGATTCGCCAGGATCCGATTATCCTTTCGGCATGGATGGAGTGCATTTCACAACATTGTTCCGCACAATCTTGTACGATGCCCACAACCTGGATCAGGCGATCGAGCTATTCCAATCTGCCAAGCGGATCAAGAAATACCATTATGTCGTCGGAGATGGCCAGCGCCGCCAGGCCGTTAAGATATTGGCCCACGCACCAGACATGGTTGTCTGGAAGGATAACGATCCCGAGGATGAACTTGCCCCCAATGTGCTAAAGAACATCGTCTATCAAGATGAAGGCCGTGGTGCTTTCGAACCGCTCAAAAAGGTGGTTGGCCGAATTGGAGCTCCCGAAATGATTGATATTGCGCGCCAAATTCCAATCCGCGGCAGCAATGTCCTGGATGTTGTCTACGATGCCACGGCCCTTGAATTCTGGGTTGCTTACGCGGAAAAGGACGAGGAAGCGTACCTGAGACCCTTTGTGCATGTTCGCTTGGCGGACTATCTCAAGGAACAATAATCAACTAACTGGTTTGCTTAGAATCTATCAGAAAACCCCTCACCCAACGCCCCCTCTCCCGCAAGCGGGGCGGGGGGGAGCCGGTTTTTGGATAGGCTCACCATTTCAAATTCATTGAACGAAGGAAAGGGACAAAATGCGAGATCTGTTACTTGGAATTACGATTGCTTTTTTCAGCTTGCCAGGAATTGGCATGAATGGAACCGGGCCGGCTCAAGCGGAAGAATTCCGCCGTCTTTCGATGGCCGAGTATCGGGACAAAATGGCGGGTGGCTGGATCGGCCAGATGGCCGGCGTCGGTTGGGGAGGGCCTACCGAATTCCAATGGCAGGGAGCGATCATTCCTGCCGATAAGATGCCTGTTTGGAAGCCGGAAATGATCAATCAGTTCCATCAGGATGATATCTATGTGGAAATGACCTTTTTGCGCACCCTGGAGATTCATGGCTGGGATGTGTCCCTTCGCCAGGCGGGAATTGATTTCGCCAATAGCGGCTACCCGCTCTGGCATGCCAATAAGGCGGGACGGGACAACATGCGAGCCGGGATCGCACCTCCCGACTCGGGCCACCCGAAATTCAATCATCACGCGGATGATATCGATTACCAGATCGAAGCCGATTTCTCCGGTTTGATCGCTCCAGGAATGCCGAATCTTGCCATCGAACTGGGGGAGAAGTTCGGGAGGCTGATGAACTATGGTGACGGCCTCTATGGAGGCCAGTTTGTCGGCGGGATGTATGCCGAGGCCTTTTTTCAGGATAGCCCGATCCAACTGGTCGAAGCCGGCCTGAAATGTATCCCGGCACAGAGCCAGTACGCGGAATGTATCCGGGATACCATCGCATGGTCCAAACAATATCCAAATGATTGGGAGAAAACCTGGCAGCAAATCAATGCCAAATATCAGGACAATCCTGCCTATCGAAGATTCTCGTGCGATCGAGGCAAATTCAATATCGATGCCAAGATCAACGGCGCCTACATCGTCATGGGATTGCTTTATGGCCAGGGCGATATGGACAAGACAATTATCATCGCAACACGATGCGGGCAGGATTCCGACTGCAATCCGGCCAACGCAGGTGGGATTCTTGGGACCGTCCTTGGACGCGAGCGGATGCCGGACAAGTTCAAGTCAGCAATCGACCCAGATGGGAAATTCAGCCATACGCCATACACGCTGCCCACGCTGATCGAAGTCTCCGAAAAACTGGTGCGGCAGGCAGTCGTCCGGGCCGGCGGCCGGATTGAAAAGGATCCTGGCGATCGGGAGGTGCTTGTCATCCCAATCCAAGATCCCAAGCCGAGCCAATTCGAGCAGTGTTTCCAGCCGGGCCCAACGGCCGATAGCCGCTTTACGCCGGATGAGATGGCTAAAATAAAAGCCGAAAAATCCAAATAATTCGCAGCGACAGAAAATTGCCAGGGAAGGGAATCCACAAAGAAACGGCGCTGGATCAATCACGGATTCGCTGGATTCTTGGCGACCGCCCACAGGTACTTTTGGCTCGTCACGTAAACGACTCCATTGGCCGCGACGGGTGTGCTGTAGGCCGGTGATCCCAAACTGACCTCACTGAGCATCTTCGGCTGGTCTCCCTGTTCCAGGATGAAGAACTTTCGTTTCGTAGCGAGGAATATTTTGTGATCGGCCAGCAGTGGCCCGCCCCAAGTTTCCGCCTTCGTGTCGTATTCCCAATAGAGAGCGCCTGTTTCGGCGTCCAGGCAAAACAGGCGGCCCGCGATATCGGGGATATATAACTTTCCATCCGCGATAGCGACCGTCGCCATGGTTCGATCAAGTCCATCGAATCTCCAAAGACATCCGCTTTCCGTGATGTTCCCCCTTTGCGTGGCATCAATGCAGTGCAGCATCCCTTTGCCACGCCCGTGTGCCGGGTCCTGCCCTATCGCGACGTAAACACGGTTCTGATAGAAAACGGGGGTGGCAATAATCTGGCTCGGTCCGACATACATCCCATCATCTTTATTCGGTCCGCCGTGCTTGCGCCGATCGCCATCATAGTACGGTATCAGGACGTCGTCTCGATATTTATATTCGGGTGGATTTGCGTCGTAGGACCAGACCAGTTCCAAAGGAACGGGCTGGTCTGGTACTTGATCGAGGGCCCGAAAAGCGTAACACACGCCGTCCCCGCCACCAAGAAATATCAGCGTTTGATCACCTACCTGCCCCGCCGAGGGCGAACACCATTGGGCATGGTAGAGGCGGGCACTGATCCCTTCCTTTTCAACGGCAGCCAGCCGTCCGGTCCATTTGTCAAGGGCAACGAATGCTGGCGCATCGGGCGCGACAACTTTGGTATGCGTTTCTTCAACACCGTTGGAAGTGCTTAGATACAGTAGGTCTTTATGGATCAATATGGAACAACTGGCGGCATCGTGGGGACAGGCGCCCAGATCATCGATGAGATCGTAACACCACAGAATATCCGCATCGGTTTCCGTCAACTCAATCGGAGTTTGGCCATCGCCGGCCTGGTATTCGCCCTCGTCCATGAATGGACCATCATTGCCATTCGCCTGGCCTTGGGCATCCAGGCAAACGACTTCATTGGCACCCGTGACAACATAGACCCGATCGCCCTCAACGCAAGGCGAGGAGCATGTGCCGAGATGTTGGTGGCCGTAATGTGCGCCCTCTGGAATTTTGGTCCGCTTTGGAATCGCAAGCTGCCAGAGTAATGCCCCCGTGGCTTCATCAAGGCATTTGACGAGTCCGCCCTCGGTCCGCTCGAATCGCTTGTCGTCGCTCAAAGTGAGGTCATCCGTACCCACATAGACGCGGCCATTGGCGATGGTGGGATTGCCATACGCATTCGAACCCATCCGGGCAACCCAGCGGACATTTTCTGCGGTCGTCGGATCGATTTGACCGCCTACTTGTTTGCCCCGGGTAAACGAATCCGGCAGGTTTTTTTCAGCCGAGATGAGATTCCGGTTCTCTGAACCGCCCCATTGCGGCCAATCGGCACCGCATACCAGGGCCTCTTCAGGAGTCAAAAAGGCCAGGATATATAAACTTGCCAAAATTCGATGTAGCATTTTCCATCTCCATCGGATTGTCCAGCCATGCCAGATCGGCAACGAGTCAATACGCACTCACAAGCTAGGATACTGGATCCTGGCGATTGAGTTCCGGGGCGTCATTTTCGGACCAGGACTCGTATCTGTTGGGGAGTAGTCTTCGCATGTCGGGGATTGAGCATCTGGAGACCATCCAATACATTTGTATGCTGCGGAACGACGCATTGAACCAGTCTGCCATATCATGGATGCGCCGCACGGCGATTCCTCTTCCCATCTTAGTCCATCGATTCAATCCATTCGAGTCCCTATCATGTCGAATTTATTAAAATTGGGAATCCCAGCAGGCAGTTTGCAGCAATCAACGGCGGATCTGTTTCAACGTGCTGGTTATAAGATAACATTCGGATCGCGTAGTTACTATCCTTCGATCGATGACGACGAAATCGAATGCCTGTTGATCCGCGCTCAGGAGATGTCCCGCTATGTGGAAAGTGGCGTGTTGGATGCTGGGCTGACCGGATACGATTGGATCATGGAGAACGGATCCGACGTTCATGAAGTGACCGAATTGATTTTCTCCAAGGTCTCCCGGCGCCCGGTCCGATGGGTGCTCTGCGTCCCCAATGAATCGCCGATCCAGAATGTGCGCGATCTTGAGGGGAAACGGATTGCGACCGAGGCCGTTGGTTTGACGAACAGCTATCTGGCGAAACATGGCGTGTCGGCCGAGGTGGAATTCAGTTGGGGCGCGACCGAAGTCAAACCGCCCAAGCTGGTCGACGCCATTGTCGAGGTCACCGAAACAGGCAGTTCGCTGCGAGCGAATAACCTGCGGATTATTGACGAGGTCCTGCAGAGTACCACACGGTTCATTGCCAACCACGAGGCATACGCCGATCCCTGGAAGAAGCAGAAGATCGATGATATTGTCTTGATGCTCGAGGGGACCATGGCCGCTGAAGGCAAAGTCGGACTGATGATGAACGTCCCGCGAGACAGGCTCAAACAAGTGCTCGCCCTGCTACCCGCCCTCGAACGGCCGACCATCTCCAGCCTCGCAGACGAAAACTGGGTTGCTGTCAACACGATTCTCGACGAGTCGATTGTTCGTCAGATCATCCCCCGGCTCAAGGCTGCCGGAGGCCGTGGGATCGTTGAATATCCACTGAATAAAGTTATCAACTAAAAGATCAGTCGGGAGAATAATTCCCGTACGGCAGCAGCGCGATGGAGGCTTTGATCAGATAACTGCAGGTACAGCGGTCCGTGGCATCGGGCATCAAAACCAGACCTCCGACGGGCAGCGTGTTGATCCAGCAACCGGGACGAATCCCGCCATAATTCTCCGTTTCGCGGTTGGTACGAAGATCCGTGTAACCTAGAGTCGCAGAACGGTAGACCAACAGATGCTTGGATCCGGCCGGGATGCCGCAGCCATAGGACCTTTCAAACTTGAAATCCTTTTTCTGGCCGGTCAACAAATCCCAGGCGCCTGGTTGGATATAAATTGTTTTGTCGTTGACGATAGGGCGTGTCATGAATTTGCCCTGAATGTCCCATCGCCGCTGACCACGAAGCGTATTGAAAGCCGTCATCCGGCCACCAATTTCAGAAGCCAGCTTGAATCGCCAATCCTGGTAACCCATGAGTAGGATGTTGTACTTTTCACTGAGAACTAACAGCGTCCCATAGATATCGTCCTTGACGGTCCACAGGACCCGTCCATTGGCGGCGTCCAGAGCGATCAGTTTCCCAGGTGGATGGAGATCGCCGGCATCGGGCACGCCAACACGTTTTTCCCGGTGTCGATCACCCTTGGCGGCGGGCCGATCGATCAGGTAAACCCGCCCGCCGCCAATCGCGATGGCATTATTCCGGATGGAGTTTTCGGGTTCGAACTGCCATTTCAACTTGCCCGTTTCCGGATCCATGGCGAAGAGCAAAATCGACTCCGTATACTGGGAGCTCATGTCACCCTCGAGGTAGCGATAGGTGACAAGATGTTGCGTATCCGCCAGCGTGCCGAACAATGTTCCTCCAGTATTGAAAATAACACCCCATGTGCCTGGCTGGCCATTGGGCTGCTGTGGGGCATCGAATTCACTCAATAAAGTCCCGGCGGCGGGGTCGATTTTCAGGCACTTCGCGCCGTGATGAATAAAGACGGCCTCCGGAGTAACACAGAAATTGCTGCCGGTCCCCGAGACACCCATCAGGTGCTCGCCGTCGTAGCCCTTCTGCACGTTTGGCAGGGGATATTTCCACAACCGCCTGCCATTGTAAGCATCGACGCAGAGCACCGCATCGAGTCCCTGGATGAACAAGCGGCCGTCGAGGAACAACGGCGCGCGGCCCCGGCCGTGCCGGCTCGGCATTTGGAAGTCCAGATCCGTGAACCAGTGCATGCCCAAAGGGCCAGAGACCACAGAATCGGTCGAACAGTTGGTATTGGCTGCATCGCAATATTGATGGGTCCACATTCCAGCACCAGCAAGCGGTCCACGAACGATTTTTTTCATGGATCCAGGTTGACCCAGACACGCAATCCCCCCATACGGCCTCAAACATCGATTCGCCTCTTTCAGGACTTTGGCTGAAAGACTTTCCGTCGCGGATCGGCCAGAGATGATCAGGTTGGCATAGTGGAAAGGAAAATCGGTCCCAGAGGGATCGCCCTCGTGCACCGTGATCCGCACACCATAGAATCCAGAACGATCCAGCCTCCGTCGCATCGAATCGACCTTGGCAGGATCGCTTTCAACAGCATCGATATGGAGTTTGCCCTGTCTTGCCAGAAGTTCCGCGAGATCGCCGTCTCCGGCACCCAGGTCGAGACAGTAGCCTTCCGTCACGCCCGTTTGCTCGAGAATTTCTGCGGCTGCGTTCTTGTAGACCTCGGAAGCGGCCGGTGGATCGGAGTCGATGCCAGATTGAACCACATTCGGTTTTTCCGGCGCATCGGCGCTGAAACAGTAGATCGTCCCCTTCTCCGTACTGACAAAGAGCCGCTGATCGGACATGGCCAGTCCCCATGGAACACCATCCACCTCCCCGGACCAGATGGAATGCTTCGAATCCGTATCGAGGGTGCTGACTCCGAACCGATCAAGGCTGGATCCCGCGGAGACAATCGTCTGCCCCGCGACGAGCAACGATGTTCCGCCGAAAGGAACGCGAGAGGACCAGATCTCCTTAAGCTTCTTACTTTGAGCTGCCGAGTCTTTTTCATTTTCGGGCGGATCCTCATTCCAAATCGCGGCACGAATATTCCCAGATTCCCAGCGGATCAATCCGTCAGGAGTCGCCGCGATGAGATTGACAGGCGTCGTCTTTCTTTCGCCAAGACGACCATCCGCTGTGACAAACGACACACCGCTGTTGAAAAAAATATCCCCGACAGCCATGATTTCCGAGCCGCCGAACTTGGTATTCTTTTGCAGATGAAAATAGAGGAACTTGCCGTCGCTCCTTTGGAACACGGCGGGGACGGCTCGGCCCGTGGGAACCAGCAAGCGGTCTTGAGCAATCACCAGGTTCCCCTGCGCGGATATGCCACTGTTGGCTTCGGCCCCATTATGCGGCTGGCCCATGTAAATGGAGCCTGAATCATCATTGCACCAGAGGACTTCACCGGTGCCTGTGTTGAGAGCGTAGAGGTAAATGTTTTCGGATGGCCAGATACCCGCGGCAAAGTAAACCACGTCGTCCTGGATGACCGGCCCACCTCGGGTCGGCCAGCGCGAGATGATACAATCATTACCGATGACTTTGCTCCCGTTCGGTCCGCCGCGGAACTTCCATACCAAACGGCCATCTTCGGCCGCTAGACAGTAGAGATAACCATCGTCACTTGCCACAAAGACACGGCCCTTGGAGATGGCCGGGGGCAATCGGACTGGACCACCCGTAAAAAAAGTCCATTGCGGGTTGCCTGTCGCTGCGTCGAGCGCGTAGACCTTGTGATCCGCCGAACTTCCAAAAAAGAGTTTTCCATCGGCGATCACCGCATGGTGTGCGCGGTCGAATGGCATCCGTGTGTCACGCCCAGACCATGCCGGGATGGGCGCATGACGGGAATGATAGACCCAACACAGCGCAAGTTGTGCCGGCAGCGTCTCCGCCGTATAACTTCGCCGGCTGGGGTCGCCACGGTAAGTTGGCCAATCGGCGGCCGCCGCCATCCCAGTGCCGATGCTGGAAAGGCAGACGACGATTCCTAAGAAATGGCATAGTAGCTGGATGCGTTTTTTCATGTTTTAATCATCCCACGGAAGAAATTTATCGATGTGGAAATTGTACCAGATACTTAACACTTCCTACAACCTACAAATTGATGATCAACGAGCAATCCATGCGATTTGAATTTGCCACCGCGGGCAGGATTTTATTTGGGGCAGGTGTGGTTCATGAAGTTGCGCCGCTGGCTGAGTGCATGGTGCCGCCAGGTGAACGGCGTGCGCTCGTGGTGACAGGTCGTTCGTCCAGGCGCGCCCAGCCGTTGATGGATGCGCTCGTGGAGCGGGGATTTCATTGTGAGCCGTTATCGATTCCGAGGGAGCCGACGACGGATGTCATTCGTTCCGGCACGCAGCGTGCCAAGGAATCGCGATGCCATCTAGTCATCGGCTTTGGTGGCGGCAGCCCGCTCGATGCGGGCAAGGCAATCGCTGCAATGATGCGTCAACCCGGTGAGCTCTTCGATTATTTGGAGGTGATCGGTCAAGGAAACCAGCTCGTCCACATGCCGGTTCCGTATATCGCAATTCCAACAACAGCCGGCACCGGGACCGAAGTCACCCGCAATGCCGTGCTGATGTCGCCGGAACACAAGGTGAAAGTCAGTCTGCGAAGCCCTGGGATGCTCCCACGCCTGGCGGTCGTCGATCCCGAACTCACGCATGGTCTCCCGCCAGCCATCACGGCCAGCACCGGCCTCGATGCACTCACCCAACTCATGGAAGCGTATGTATCCATCCGGTCCAATCCAATCACGGATGGGATTTGCCGCGAGGGAATGATGCGCGTTTCTCGTTCGCTTCGCGAAGCCTATCAAGGTGCGATCCTAGGAACCGAGAATCTGTCCGCTCGGCAGGACATGTCTTTGGCGAGTTTGATGGGCGGATTGGTGCTTGCCAACGCAAGTCTCGGGGTGGTGCATGGGTTCGCTAGCCCATTTGGCGGCATGTTCGATGCGCCGCACGGCGCCGTCTGCGCCGCCCTGCTGCCACATGGAATGGCGATCAATGTCACGGCCATGCAATACCGGGAACCTGGTAATCCAATTTTGCAGCGTTATGATGAGGTGGCTCGTATTCTGACCCATCATCCGAATGCGTCCGCCGTCGATGGTGTCCGATGGGTACAAGAACTATGCAAGATGCTCCAGATCCCTTCCTTGGCAACCTATGGGCTGACCCGCGACGACATGCCGGTCTTGATCGAAAAGGCAGCGGCATCTAGCAGTATGAAAGGGAATCCTATCCATCTAAGCCGTGATGAACTGCATGAAATCCTGGATCGAACTTTTGACTGACGGCAGCATAGCCAAGGTGGTAACATGCGCGCCTTGCCCATGCAAGTTTTTGGGTCCTTTGGCCGCGATCATTGCCATGGTGTATATTTCCAGCATGAATCCAAGTGAAGGGGTAGAGAATCCGATGCAAGCGGCCACGCCTTTGGTACGTGGTTCCGAGCGGCAGATCACATTTGCTGCACACGGCCATATCTTGACGAATATCGGTGTTTGGTCGCCGGACAGCCGCTGGATTGTCTATGATGTCCGAAGCGATCCGGCGGGGAACCAATTCGATGGGAATCGCATCGAACGGATTCATGTGGTCACCGGAGAGGTCCAGATCCTCCACACGACCCGCCGCGGCGCGCATTGCGGCGTCGTGACCGCGGCTCCCAATGATGGACGCGTTGTGTTCATCCACGGTCCAGAAAATCCAACACCGGACTGGTCCTATGCGGCCTATCATCGCAGTGGCGTGATTGTCAACGCGGACAGACCGGGCGAGCCAGTTTCCATGGATGCCCGTGACCTGACACCTCCCTTTACGGCCGGGGCACTGCGTGGCGGAACGCATTTGCATACATTCTCCGGTGACGGCCAATGGATCGCGTTTACGTACGAAGACCATCTGCTTGCGGCCCTTGGCGAGCACGGCGATCATGACTGGAACCAGCGCAATGTGGGCGTGAGTGTCCCGGAACCATCCGTTTCCGTCCCGCTGGACCATCCTCGCAATCACGATGGTTCCCATTTCAGTGTCTTGGTGACTCGAACGGTCAATCACCCAAGGCCAGGATCGGACGAAATCAGCCGGGCCTGTGAAGAAGCTTGGGTTGGCACCCATGGTTACATCAGGCCGGATGGCTCGCGTCAAGAACGGGCCATTGCTTTCCAGGGGGATGTTGTTGTTCACGAGCACGGGCGGACGGTGCGTGAGGCATATCTAGTCGATCTGCCGGATGATTTGACCCACCCCGGCGCCGCGCCGCTGGAAGGCACGGCGACGACACGCCCTGCCCCACCGCGTGGTGTTGTCCAAAGACGATTAACGTACACAACCCGTCGGAAATATCCGGGTCTGCAAGGGCCGCGCCATTGGCTCCGTAGCTCGCCGGATGGAGCATGGATCGCATTTCTAATGCGAGATGATGCAGGGATTGTCCAACTCTGGAAAATAGCGCCCCATGGTGGGAATCCGATTCAAATCACGCACAATCCGCACGATATTGATTCGGCCTTTTCGTGGAGCCCGGACGGCCGATGGATTGCCCATGCCATGGACCAAGCCGTCTGCGTGACCAATGCCCGCGAGGAAACGACGCTTCGGCTTGTGGAATCGCTTGATTCGGCGCATGGACCACGTCCCGAAGCATGTGTCTTCTCACCGGATGGAAAATATATTGTGTATGTCCGCCCAGTAACTTCCCATGGGCAGACATGGAACCAGATTTTTCTGCTGACGCTTGAAGGAACCAATCCATGATCCGCTATCGGTTCTCTGCATCCCTGATCCTGCTCTTCCTGGTGGCCGCTGCAAAGTCGGCCGGCCCCGATTCCTCGAAAGTTCCGGGCGTCGTGGTCTATAATTCCCCGGCATCCTCGAAGATCTATCTTGGCTCGCCCGGTATTGCCATCCTGCCGGATGGAGCTTATTTGATGAAATGTGATGAGTTCGGCCCGGGCTCAACGGAACATGAGCGGGCCGTGTCGCGCGTGTTCCGATCCGATGATCGTGGTGCGAGCTGGCGGCAGATCGCGCGGATCGATGGCCTCTTCTGGGCCAATCTCTTTCCATATCACGATGCCGTCTATCTGATGGGGACGGAAAAGCACCATGGCCGGATCGTGATCATGCGCTCTGCCGATGGGGGGTCCATATGGTCGACACCAGAGGATGCGCGGCATGGTCTTCTGACGGATTCGGGCGAATACCATACGGCTCCAATGCCCATGGTTTTTCACAATGGCCGAATCTGGCGTGCCTTTGAAGATGCAATGGGGGGCACGCTTTGGGGATCCCGTTACCGGGCCATGATGATGAGCGTTCCGATCGATACCGATCTAATGAACCAGGCAAATTGGACTCGGAGCAATCCATTGCCGGGCGATCCGGGATGGCTCAATGGCACGTTCGGCGGTTGGCTGGAAGGCAATGCCATTGTGAATCCAGATGGGGAAGTTATCAATCTTCTGCGTGTGGCTTGCCCAGAAGGTGGCAAAGCGGCAATCGTTCGCGTCAGCCAGGACGGGAAAACGGTCCACTTCAACTCCAAAGAGGACATGATCGATTTTCCCGGTGGAGCCAAGAAATTCACGATCCGTTTCGATCCCCGGACAAAAGCCTATTGGACATTGGCCAATCCGGTATTGCCTCAACATGCGGGCCAGGCGAAAGCGTCATCGATTCGGAACACCTTGGCACTGATCTGCTCTTTCGATCTGCGGACATGGGAGATTCGCTGCATTTTACTCTATCATCCAGAGATCCGGCATCATGGATTTCAGTATCCCGACTGGTTGTTTGACGGCGAGGATCTGGTTGCGGCAATTCGTACCGCATACGATGATGGCCTAGGCGGCGCGCACAACGCCCACGACGCGAATTTTTTAACCTTTCACCGCTTCACCAATTTCCGTGCCCTCACGATGGCCGATTCGGCAAAATAAAATACGTGGAGGAGTACCATGCGACTGCGATGCTTCGCAATGCTACTGATGTCGTGCTGTGCGGCCGCGTCGGCTGTTGCGGCAAGAGGGGATCCGGAGATCCAAGCGGGCAGGGACAACCCGGCCTACAAGTACGCCTGGTGGATGCACGAAGGGAAGAGCGGTGGAATGTGGATCGCCGCGTCGCCCGACGGCTACGATTTCAAGTTGTTATCGCTGCACATCGTGCTGCACCACAACCACGATATCAACAATATCTTCTACGACACGCTGCGGAAGCGCTACGTAGCGACGATTTCCGTCTACCAGCACGGTCCGACATGGAACGGCGATCGCCGCGCGACGATGCAGAGCGCCAGCCAGGACCTGCTGCACTGGGAGAAGCCCTGGTTCATCCTCACGCCCGACGACGGCACGGACCCGCCGGAAACGCAGTTCTACGCCATGCAGGGGCACCTGATCCGCGGCGACCTGTGGATCGGGCTGGTCAAGGTGCTGCACGACAATTTCAGAGCCAGCGGCACGCCGGAAGGTTCCTTCGGCGTCGGCCACACGCAGTTGGCCTGGACCCGCGACGGCCAGACGTGGGTCCGAGATCAGACGCCCTACTTTGAGCCCGATCCCAAGCCGGGCGCATGGGACCATGCCCACGCCTGGATGGACTACCAACTGCCGGTGGGCGACGAAGTGTACATCTACTACGGCGGTTACAAGAACGGCCACAAGGTGAACCGTTTCGAAGAGCGGCAGATTGGGCTGGTCCGGATTCCGCGCGACCGTTACGTCTCGCGCGACGCGGAGGCCGGCGGCGGCTCGCTGACCACCGTGCCGGTGATCCTCAAAGGCGGTCAGTTGACGGGAGTCTTTTCTGTGGACTATTTAGGGAAGTTGATTTGGAGCAGTCGCGTTTGGAGCACCGCTAAAATGACTCCCGGCCACCGCAATGGCCCCAAGGCCGCTTGACGTACGAACTCCGCCGCTTGCGGCTCCACGGATTGATTGAGCTTATCCCGAAGACACAACGCTATCAGATTACCGAACGATCTATTTCATTGGACTGGTTGGAGTTGGCACCGGTTGCGCGTTGGACACGTTGGGTGGGGTGTCGGTTTCATGAATCGAGAGATCGGCATAGATCACGCGGTACTTTTCCGATTCCTTTGGGCGGTACCAGAAGATGGGCGTATTGGGTGTGCCCAGCAAGACACCCTTGCCCGCATAGTGCGCGTCGGCCTCCGGCGGCAGTTGCTGAGCAAACAGAATGCCGCGCTGAAGTTTTGCTTGGGCTTCCAGCATTGCCTGCTGCTGCTCGACACTGGGCTTCTGAAATAACTTTTTTGGAATGAGATATTTCTTCACTAGGTCTTTGAAAAGGAGCTGCATGTCGAGTGAGTCTGGGAAAGCGGACACATCCTTCTTTGATGCCGGCTGGATCAGTTGACCATAACCGCGGAGCGTTTCAACCAGGTCTTTCTCTGTTGGCAGGGAGACATCGATCGTGGGAGCCACTAAAACATCATAACCGGTCGGCGGTTCGATACTAAAGAGCGATTCATCCATCTCCATATCGAACTCGAAATCACTCATCACGGTCTTCGTATTGGAGAACATTGCCATCGTCCCTTCGATAAGGACTGGCAAACCCGTTTTGGGATCTCCCCATAATTCATACACTTGGCCACGGCCAGTAATACGGTATCCGACAACTCGGCGGCCATCGATCTCCTTTTCACCGAGTCGCTCGCGTTGGAAGTCCGGATTGTTGGCCTGGGCATCGAGCAGTAACAAATGAAATTCACGAAAGGAATTTTCGGATGCGTTCTCTTTGGGTATGTTGGCCATATCTATAATTGTGGCCTGCTTAGCCGCGGGAACCAAACTGATACTCTTGCTTTTCTCCCAATCCCAGATCATCACCATCTTGGATTTGTCCGGCATCTCCATTTCCTGACGCATCCGCGTGGGAGATAGCACCATCGTTACGCCCGACATGGGGGGGTAGCCCTTTACTGTTGTAATCGTCTTGAACTTGATCGTCTCTGCTTCGAGAATCGGGGCCACAAAGTCGGCGAAGGCCGGCGTTGCGCCACTACCGTGGAACCACAAGGCAACTCCGGTAACGGCGAGTAGAAAAATTGCAGCAGCTGCGGTACGAGAAACTGGCGAGTGCATAATCCACCTCCAAATATCTAGGGAATAGGTAACTAGCGTGGGATGAATTATCTCCACCTGTCCGCGAACGTTGGATTGACGAGACTCGCCTGATGAAACAACCGACATGACGCGTTCGACGATAGCCGCTTCCGGGCCTTCGGCTGGCAACCGGGCTTCAACTAGCGCACCGCAGAGGTCCGAAAGTCCCCGGTAGTACGCGCGGCAATCGGAACATAATTCGATATGTTGCCGAATTGCTTGTTCTTCGTCGAGTGCCAAACATCCTGCCGCCAACAAGCTAATTCGTTCAGCCCAAGTTTCGCAGGGGTGATGGAGATCATTCATTGTCTGCTCTCCCGTGATTCCCCAGAGGATATGGAATGGTTCACCGATAAAAGTTGATTTCGTAATTTTTCGAGCCCGTAATGTAATCGCGACTTGACCGTGCCCAATGGGCAACCAAGCGCCGCTGCTATCTCATCCAACGCCGCGCCGGCAAAGAAGCGGAGTTCCACAACCTGGCGATGTTCTTCCGGTAAACTCGCTACTGCTCTACGAATCTGCTGGACATCTTCAGACACTTCCGCAAAGCGATCGGGCGGGCTTGCCGTACATGGTACATCGCCAAGAGCATCGGGCGCAAAGAGCCGCATTGCATTCTGGTGGCGCCATCCCTTCAAGAACCGGTTCCTTAGAATACCGTAGAGCCACGTGGAGAATCGGCATCGGCCATCAAAGCGCGTCAAAGATCGCCATGCTTCGATCAGAGTTTCCTGCATGAGATCTTCGGCCCAGTGGCTATCCTGACACATCGCGAACGCGCAACGCCACAGCCGCGCGGCATGCAACTTGGCAAGCCGCTCGAAGGCAATTGCCTCACCGGCCTGGGCACGGGCGATCCATTCGCTTTCGTCGTTGTCGGGCGCGTTCACGGTACCCATTATTCCCCTTTTCCCATAGAAAGGTTCACTTGTGGAGGCCCGAAAACGAAAACCAGGAAATACTTATGACTTTAGTGAGGGTGTCCGGGAATTCGATACACTGGAATTTGCGGTTTTCGGGAGGGCGAGGCTCCTGCCGAGCCGCATGTCGGTACTAGAGTCCCGGCTCAGCAGGAGCTTCGCCCTCCCAATTCCCGGGCACCCTCACTTAAGTACGTGCCATTCAGTTCTGCCCCGTTTTCCTCGCGTTTTCCTCGGGAATCAGCTCTAGCCGGGTTCGTCGATGTGTTTGAAAAGTTCAAAATTGCAGATTCGGATGAGCGGTAGCCCGGTTTTGTCGACGGCCAGTTGTTGATTCCGGTCGATGGATAAAAGCAAATGATTCCCGCGCAAGCTCAGATCCTCGACATTGGCTGCGGCCAACCGTTCTTTGGTATGTCGCATCATCCGCAAATACTCCCGTTTACTCAATCGGCCTTCCCGATAACAGGCCAGGGCATCCAGCCCTTTGTAGATTACCTCATCCTTGACCGCCAAAGCATCATCGGGCGCGTTCCAGTAGCCCCAAATGGTGACATATTCATGATTCCGGCTCAGAATCAAATGCCCATCGGGAGTTTTAATGTCCGCATGGCTGTTGAATCGGCTATGATCGACCAAAGGCAATGAGACGCTCGATCGGTGCCCCGTCATGTAGATTGCCCGCGGGTAGGTGGTTTCAATGCCCTTTTGCGACAGCATGAAGGCAAAGGAAAACTCCTCGAAAGGGCTGTTGAATCCGTGGTTCAGAATACGTGATTCGTTCTGGACGAAGGGATCTGCGTCTGGGATGTATCCCACGCGGGAGACGCGCCATACGAGGTGGACATTGTCCTTGGTCACGGTGTCATAGATCTGGTACGACGCGCTAAGTCGTGTTCTCGGGGTCTGTCTCCATTTTTCGGGAAGGAAATAATCGAATAGGAACGGATCCCGGCCCACAACCCACAACGCGCCACCGGTGCTCTCGACCTCCCCAAAGACATAATCGACACCCATGATATGCATCGAAGTGAGCCCGGAAGGGAACTTTTTGACTGGATCGAATCGGTGCGCCTGGCGCACTAGATAATCCCGGCGTTTTTCAGCTCGTATTTGCTTTTCTCGACCGGGTGTCCGTTTGAGCAGTTCGAAATCGACCAAAGCGTATAGAAATTCGCCGTTCCGATCCCTGACCAATTGTTGATCTGGACAAGGGCGGACAATGATGTGTTGCGGTTTATTATCACTAACCGTGAAACCACGAGCATCGAGATCCTCATTGGACCGCTGTGTCAACCGGATCAAGGCCTCGTTATCCATGAAGCCTTTTTGATAAGCTTCGACGGCATCGATTCCCTTTAGCCATTCGTAGATCACGGCGTAGTTCCGATTCCAATCGATCGAAATTTCTTCATGGCTTCGTTGGATTGCCTCGATTTTGTACCGCCGGCGCCCCAGCTGTTCCCCTTCGACATACTTGCGAGGAACGTAGATTGCAAGCGGCTTGTGTGTATAAATTTGCCTGGGCACCTCACTTCGCGCATTGCGCAATTCGAAAACAAGGCTGAATTCCATGAAAGGACTATTGAATTCGGCATCAGCGCCATTCGTAACCTGCGTTTCTCCTGGAATATCCTGGCCCATCCGGTTCCACTTAATGACAATATCCCGGAATCGGCCATCGACTTCTTTTGTCGTTACCCGGTGCAGAGCGCTCGTGCCTGGTAGACGGACACTGTGCGACTTCAGCCATGACTCATCGGCCCAATGACTTTCCGGCATCAAGCACTTCATCAAAGGTAAACCGAACTCGGTGAGATACAGGTCGGAACCATCGTTCATGCACAAGTGCAGGTAGGTCACGCCGAGCACGTTAATCCGAGGCCTGGCCGGAAAGTAGGCTCCAATATTTTCGGTATCGATGATTGCGTCAGGCATGGATGTACGGTCCATCGAGCCGTTTCTTTTGTGCTTCTAATTGGCATATCAAACGCGGGGGAACCTTGCTGCCAAACTTGGACAGAAAAACTTCCGCATCGGCGAGGTCCTTCAGGAAGGCCTGATGGTCGATCTCCATCAGCTCTTCGTAATCTTCTTTGGAAATATCCATTCCAGTCAAATCAAAATCGCCATCCAGCGGCATATAACCGATAGGTGTTTTGCTTGCCCCGATACGTCCGGCAACTCGGTCACACATCCACTTGAGGATCCGGCTATTCTCGCCGAATCCTGGCCAGAGCCATCGACCATCCCGTCCCGTTCGGAACCAATTGACATAGAAAATGGCCGGTGCTTTGCCACCTAATCGATCTCCCATGGCGAACCAATGTGCCCAGTAATCGGCCATGTTATAGCCGCAGAAGGGGAGCATCGCGAATGGATCGCGGCGGAGTGATTGGCCTACGTCCAGTGCCGCGGCGGTTGTTTCCGAAGCCGCCATGGCACCCATGAAGATACCATGGTCGAAATCGAAGGCCTGAGTGACGAGGGGTACCACGCGAGTGCGGCGGCCTCCGAAGATGAAGAGGTCGATCGGCACTCCTTCGGGATCCTCCCAATCCGCGCAGAGTACGGGGCACTGCGTTGCTGGGGCGGTAAAACGCGCGTTGGGGTGCGCGGCGGGCCTGCCAGACGCCGGTGTCCATTCCTGGCCCGTCCAGTCAATGGCATGGTCGCAGGGCTCGTCGGACCCCTCCCACCAGATATCCAGATCATCGGTCAACGCGCAGTTGGTGAAAATACAGTTCTTCTGGAGTGTCCGCATTGCCATGGGATTCGATTGCCTACTGGTGCCAGGAGCGACACCGAAGAAGCCCGACTCGGGATTGATCGCATGAAGGCGGCCATGGTTGCTGATCTTCATCCAAGCGATATCATCTCCAAGACACTCACATTTCCATCCGGGAACAGTCGGTTGAAGCATGGCCAGGTTGGTCTTGCCGCAGGCCGATGGGAAGGCGGCCGCGAT
>JAFGFZ010000254.1 GCA_016930815.1 Pirellulales bacterium
AACCGATCGCATGGCACCCACTACACATTGGAAAACGTCGCCATTCAACCTGGTGGCAAGCCGTCAATCAACAAGTTCATCCTCGCGTTGATGGATATCAATGAAGAAGTACTTTACCCCAATCCTGGTTACCCCATCTACGAATCGCAGATCGAATTCCATGGTGGGAAAGCTTTGCCCTATCGATTCCGGGAAGGTGAAAATAATTTCGTGTTGGACCTGGATGAAATCGCTGATTTAATCACTCCGAGGACGCGTATCCTGATATATAATAATTTGCATAATCCAACGGGCGCCGAGTCATCGGCTGAGGAAATGCAAGCGATCGCTGATCTGGCGATCAAGCATGATTTGGTCGTCTTGAGTGACGAGGCCTATTTCGATATTCGCTATACGGGGACTAGCCGATCGATTGTTTCACTCCCTGGTATGGAAGAAAGGACAGTGATTCTCTATACGTTCAGCAAAAAATTCGCGATGACCGGATGGCGACTCGGCGCGGCAGTTGGGCCGAAGGATATCGTCGATGCCGTGGCAAAACTCAGCGTTAATGAAGAGTCATGTACCAATCACTTCATTCAATATGGAGCAATCGAAGGATTAACGGGCGATTCTTCGGGTCCGAAGATGATCCTGGCAACTTTGAAGGAACGCCGCGATCTGGCTTCGGAAATCCTCAACACCATTCCTGGTATCTGGTGCTATATTCCAGAGGCCACATTCTATCTGTTCCCGAATGTGACCGAATTGATGCGGCGGAAAGGTCTCGATGACTACGATACTTTCCGCAAGAAGGCCATACACGAGACGGGTGTTTCATTTTGCACTCGACTCCACTTCGGTCGCCCTTTCCCCGATGAAATCCAACGGTATGTTCGATTTGCCTACTCGGGCATTGATGCGGATTTGATCGAGGAAGGCCTGAATCGGTTGAAAGCATGGGCCGTGTCATGACAGGAGCCCTCGGTGCCATGACCGATTGGATCCCGCCAAACATGGCCATCGGTACCTATTCAAAATGGACAGATACCGGTTACGCCCGGTCATCGGATGGAAGCTTGTCCAGGAGTTCGACGGCGCCGATGCTGGTAGGCAAACGATGCCACGTTCGATTGCTGGATCGGTATATATTCTGGATCATTCCGATCCATCCGATGCAACCGAGTGTGCCAATCTTCTCGTAACCAAGTGATCGGTGGGCATCCAGCGACTGCCAATTATTGCAATCGACGAGCGTGATAACTTCATGGACCCCGAGTTCGCGCAGGAATTCGGGCAGTCGAGCCATGAGCATTCCCCAGGCACCCCATTTCGTTCCCTTCCCATCATAGGTCCATCCTACTCCAGCCGGGAACTGCGAGACATAGTGCATATCGTTCCAGTCATCCTGGTAGCATCCAGGGCCGATCCTGACCCAGACCGCGGCTCCAATTCGACTTTCAAACATCGTCATGAAACAGAAATCACCACGTTCCAAGCGTTGCCGAACCTGCCACGGTTTCTTGAAGTAATCGGAAAGTGCCGGCATATCCCCGGCGGTTGCCATTCGGACGTTGAAACCTCCCGGAATCTTTGGGGCTTTTTTGGTATCTGCGAATCGAAGGTGGCATACATCGCTGGCACATATCTGGATGCAGTGCCGGAGCACGGGAAGAGATGTGATCCATCGAATGGCCGCATAAAATGTCCGCATCCATCCGCGCCTGCGCTTCAAGTGCAACATCCTGGCGAATCCACGGATTGCCGAACCGGTTTTAACGTGTGTAACGGATGTCATGGTGGCTTCTGGTGGTTGAACAGATCGTCCCCTCGGTTGTCCAGGATCGATGGAGCACCATGATGGTGTCCCTCGTGATCACGATCCGTGACCTATTTTTGACAAAAGTGGCTTTTTGACAAAAGCGGTGTCCATCACCTGCTGATTCCATTCAAGTGGATTTGTTCTCATTGAATTCTAGTACAAAGGATGAAATTGGAGCATATCAGCCAATCTTCTTCCAAGGCGCACCAGATCATTTAAATGAAACGAGAAAACCAGTATGTGCGGAATTGCCGGTGTTCTCCATTTTGATGGCCGCGAGGCGTGCCCTGAACGCTTGCGAGCAATGATCGCGGTGATGCACCATCGGGGCCCTGATGCTGCGGGGATATTGGTGGATCATGGAACCGGACTGGCACATGCACGCCTTAGTATCCTGGACCCAGCCAACGGCCGCCAGCCGATGCAATCCACCAATGGCGCCCTCACCATCACGTTTAATGGCGAAATCTTCAATTTCATCGAACTCCGGGCGGAGCTAGAGGCGCGTGGGCATTGTTTAAAGACGCGGTCGGATACCGAGGTCATCCTGCATGCTTACGAAGAATATGGTGAGAAATGTGTTGAACATTTTAATGGGCAATGGGCTTTGGCCATCTGGGATAAGCAACGCAAACAATTATTCCTATCCCGCGATCGGTTGGGAATCCGGCCACTCTTCTATACCCAAGTCAATGGGCAGTTCTTGTTTGCTTCGGAAATCAAATCGTTATTTGTTTTGCCGGAAGTCCGTCGGGAACTCGATTCGCACGGATTGAGTCAACTCTTCACATTCTGGTCGACGATCGCACCGACAACGGTCTTTCGTGACATACGTGAACTCCCGCCGGGCCGCAATCTTGTCATTCGACGAGACCAATTCCAGGAAAGGACCTACTGGCAGCTGGATTACACACCCGCCGATGGATCGATTCCATGCCAGGCATGGGCGGAAAAGCTGCGGGCACTATTGATCGATGCAACGCAACTTCGATTACGGGCCGATGTCCCGGTGGGGGCCTATTTGAGCGGCGGACTGGATTCCTCCATCACTGTGGCTCTTGCCCAGAAGAAGTTGAATGATCGCTTGCGGACATTTTCAGTCTCTTTCGAGGATCGCCAGTTCGATGAGAGCGATTATCAAAAGTTGGTCGTTGATTTTCTGAACGTTGAACACCACGCGATGCATTGCGATCACGAATCAATAGCCGAGATCTTCCCTGAAGTTGTCTGGCACACGGAAAAGCCGATGTTGCGCACTGCGCCGGCACCCCTTTTTATGTTGTCGGAACTCGTGCATGCGGCGGAATTCAAGGTGGTGCTGACCGGTGAAGGCGCGGATGAAATATTGGGGGGGTATGACATTTTCAAAGAGGCAAAAGTCCGCCGATTCTATGCGGACTGCCCCAATTCAACGCTCCGCGCTGCCCTCATTCAGAAACTCTACCCCTACCTCCCGAGTATCCAGATGCAATCGGCTGCCATGCGTCAGGCCTTTTTCCGCGCCCGGCCGGAAGACTTGACGAGCCCCTTCTTCTCCCACCTTCCACGCTGGGAGATGACGGGCCAACTGCGGAGGTTTTTTTCCCAGGATTTTCTCTCGCATCATGGACAGGAAAGACTGTATGAAGAAATTGAG
>JAFGFZ010000255.1 GCA_016930815.1 Pirellulales bacterium
CTTGCCATCAACAGACTTCCCAAGTTCGTGTAACCAAGACCGAGTGGTCTGAACAAGTGGCTATTTTTTGCGATATCCGATGTTGGGTAGCTGGCGTGGTCGACAAGGATTTCTTGGGCGATGAAAAAGATCCGGGCGGCGGCCTTGAACCGCTCGACGTTGAACTTGCCGTCCTCCCGGTGGAATTTCATCAGATTGATGCTTGCCAGGTTGCATGCGGTGTCGTCGAGGAACATGAATTCACTGCACGGATTGCTGGCATTGATTCGACCACTGTTGGGGCATGTGTGCCATCGATTGATGGTTGTGTCGTACTGCACGCCGGGATCGCCACAATGCCAGGCGCACTCGGCCATGCGTTCCATGACCCGGCGGGCACGGTACGTTGGACCTGGTTTCCTTTTCGATGTGACCCAATGCGTGGTCCATTCGCGATCGTCTTCCACGGCCCGCATGAAATCGTCGGTCACGCGGACCGAAAGGTTCGCGTTCTGGAACATGACGGAACTGTAGGCCTCGCCATTGAAATTGGCTTCATAACCCCCCTTTTCGATCAAAATGCGGGCCTTTTGTTCTTCCTTCCACTTGCACTCAATGAACTCCAGGATGTCGGGGTGCCAGACTTTCAGCGATTGCATTTTGGCGGCTCGCCTGGTTTTGCCGCCACTCTTAACAACCGCCGCGATTTGATCATACACCCGCATAAATGATAATGGCCCGCTCGGCTTGCCACCGCCTGATAGTTTCTCGCGATGCGATCGCAACGTGGATAAATCCGTGCCCGTGCCAGAGCCGAATTTGAACAGCATGGCCTCGCTGCGGGCAAGCTCCATGATGTCTTCCATGTTGTCGTCCACATGTTGGATGAAACATGCGCTGGATTGCGGATATTCGTACGGATTCCTTGGCTGAACGGCGTCATGCGTCGCCTCGTCCCAATGCCAATTACACGAGGCACCTTCCACGCCATACTCGTGATACAGACCCACATTGAACCAGACCGGTGAATTGAATGCCCCATGTTGGTGCAGGCACAGCCATGCGAGTTCACGATAGAATCGCTCGCCATCTGACCTCGTCGCGAAATAACCGTCCTCAATTCCCCAATCAGCGATCGTTCGGGCAACGCGATGGATCAGCTGCCGGACACTCGATTCACGTTCGTCGGTTCCAACCTCGCCATAGAAATACTTGCTAGCAACAATGTTTGTTGCCAATTGGCTCCATGGGGTCGGTATCTCGCAGTTGTTCTGCTCGAAGAGTACATCGCCATTTTCACCCTTGATCCGTGCCGAACGAATGTCCCAATCGATGGTGTCAAAAACGTCATCGATCTCTTGGGGGCAAAAGGTCGATTCGATGCGAATGCGGCCATCGAAGGGTTTCCGGGACATGTGGGAAGCGGACGTGGCACGTACGGTCCTAAGATCAGCGGCCATGATAGTATCCTCCTGGGCCTGGAGATAAGGCATCCGTTCCAATAATATACACAAGTACAGTACCGCGCTTTATTTTCGGCTCTCGGGATAGTGTCTCTTATATATCATTCGCTCCAGTGACATCCTGGGCGACCCCTAAAATGGCTGAACATAGCGCATTAAACCACTATATATTGTGGTTGATGCCTTTCTGACCACAATATGCAGTTGTTAGGGTTCCCGATCTTACTCCAATTATTCGTCGCGTCAACTAGATTTCTTGTGGTCCATAAGTTGTTATTCCACAAGGAGTTGCCGTTTTTGCCGCTCGGGACGAATGGCTGGCATGAGGGCTCTTGGAAAGCCCAAAGAACCTGTTTTTTTCGGGCGCGGACGTGATTTTAGGCCCTCGGACGGATTGGGAAAAAAAATTTTGATCGCGGGCCCTTTTTTCCGGTTCTCGCCTTGCCAAGATCAGGCAAGTCCCTCCGGCTAGACGCCGATTTTGTTGATTTGGATCCGGGTATAGATGGACCGGTGCCCCGTTTTTCGGCGGCTGTTCTTCCGGCGGCGGATTTTTTGGACCACGAGTTTTTTGCCCTTCACCGGTCCAATGACCGTGGCGGTGACCGTTGCCCCATCAATGATCGGGTGCCCCAACGTCAAGCTCCCCGCGTCACCGCAGGCTGCCAAGACGCGATCGAACGTCAGTTCCTCGCCCGCACCGATACCGTCGCGGTAGTCGATACAGATCTGTTGGCCTTCTTCGACTTTGTATTGTCGACCGCCATCCGCGAAAATCGCATACATGATGGATCCTTTGAGCGGGTTGAGCCCGCAAAACACAAAGACTTGCAACCCTGCGGGCGCCGAACGCCCAGGTTATGGATTGAAATTTCGGAGAATTTGCGTGGGTCATTCCAGCGGGTGGTACACCGGTACGGTAGCCCAGCTTGGGCAGGGAACCACGAAAATTTCGCGAGTCCAGTAGTTTAGTCAAGACCCATGTCTACGTCGAGACCCCTTGGAAACGGGATTTCTTTCGTTTGGCAATAGGCCAGCGCCAAAAGGCAATAGGCCGTCACAAGGTTCGGATCACCCTCCAACCAACGGCTGTTCGAATTGACCCAGGAACCATCCGGTTTCTGGGCCCGGGCGAGTTCTTCGGCCAGTTCGCGTCGCCAATCGTGTGGCCTGCCATTGGAATCGGTGATCGTTGTTGCTTCCATGGCATCCAGGGCCTTGGCAAAGGTGTGGTAATAATAATAAAGGCCAGCCGAACCAATACCCGGGTTTTCTGTCAAAGTATAATGGTTTTTTGCCCAAAGGAAGGCGGCCTGAACACGCGGATCATCGGGGCCGACGCCGGCATAAATCATGCTCTTCAGGCCAGCGTACGTCATCGAGCCATAGCTTCGCAGACCGCCGGTTTCTGTTTCGCCAGCCTGACTTAATCCGCCAGCCGCGGCCGTATAGTAGAATCCTCCGTCTGGATTCTTGACTGCCCAAGGGGTGGTGTTATGTTCGGTCTCCAGATTCTGGCAGCGGGAGACGAAGGCGAGTGCTTTCTTGAACGCTGGATCGTCGGGACCGGCCCCTGTTTCCTTGAGGGCGTCGATTAAAAAGCTCGTATTTGATAGATCAGGCCGTTTGTGCTTGCCGTATCCTGAACCTCCGAAGCTCGTGCTGGATGGGTCGTGCCCTTCCCCTTCATCCCATTGAATACCTCGAACGAAGGCTTCGGCCTTTTTGAGTAGGTCATGATAGCGGCCGTCTTGGTTCGCGGCCGTGAAGCAGACGATCGCAAGGCACGTTTCATAATTCTGGTAAAAGGTCCCTTGCTGGTAAACGCCGCCATCCTCGTGGACGAAGCCTTCCAGATACGCCAGTCCGCGGGCAACCATCGGATCGCTCGGCTGTCGGCCGTGGTGAAGCAAGGCCGTTGTAACCAGGGCGGTAACTCCTGGGCCGGCAAAGCTGCTAAAGCTGCCGTCTGGTGACTGGGAAGAGCGGAGGTAACCGAGTGCCCGATCAACGGTCGCACGATAGGTGGCCGGATCCGGGCCAATGGATTCGGCGGACCAGGCTGGCACGATGAGCCAAAGGCTCGTGCTGAACAGGGCCCACCAGGTCCGGAAAGCATGACGGAAATTCATCATGGAGTTGGTTCCTATTGGATTCAGATGGGGGAACGCGGATTGCATGCTGAAGGAAGTCGCATGCCCAAAACAGGGCTTCTAATTCATATTATATTCTTACTGATTCCGAGGGAATCCGCGTCCGCGGAGCCAATCAGCGCACGACGCGGGCCATCTGGAGACGCCGGCAACGTCGGATGCCAAGCCGAGTCCGTGGCGGCCATGTTCGTAAATATGCAACTCCGCAGGCACGCCATGTTGACGCAAGGCCAGGTAGAATGCCACGCTGTTTTCAGCCGGGACACCTCGATCCGCATCCGTGTGGAACAGGAATGTTGGGGGTGTTTGGTCCGTGACCTGCTTTTCGTTGGAGAGATATTCCACAAGGGACGGATCTGGATTCTCACCCAGTAAATTGCGTTGGGAACCCAGGTGCGTTGCCTCTTGCCCGAACACAATCACGGGATAGCACAGGATGGCGAAGTCGGGCCGACAGCTGACCCGATCCGTGGGATCTTTGGACTCTGGATTTCCCATATCGAAATGCGTGGCGGCCGTGGAAGCCAAGTGCCCCCCGGCAGAAAAACCCATCACCCCGATTTGATTCGGATCCACACGAAAGGCCTCGGCGCGGGCACGAACCGTTCGAATTGCCCGCTGGACGTCTTGCAAGGGTGCTGGATGGCCGTACCCCTTACCCCGATGGCGGTAATCGAGGATGAATGCGTTGATCCCCAATGTGTTCAGCCAGCGTGCGATATCGTGCCCCTCGTGGCCCATCGCCAGATTCCCATAGCCCCCCCCGGGACAGATCACCACGGCCGCCACTCTTTTTTCCCCCGTCACTTGATAGAAAAACAACGCCGGTTTGTCCTCGGGGGCGTTGCCCAGCGCACCCGGTGCACCGTTGGGCCACAGCAGTTCCTCCGTAGGGAATCCATCTTGGGCCTTTGGCTCTGCCGCAAAACTGACCGAACCGAGGCACACGCTCAGTATGCATGCGGATAACATGGCGAAAAGGAAGAATTTCGAATCGGGCATTCTAGGAACTCCAGAAGTGGATGAGGTGACCGGATGGCAGCATATTTCTGCTCCGAAGCATCCGAAATATCGAACACGAACGCCGGCGGTGGGGCAGGCTGGAAGGCTGGGGTCCAGCCTATTGCATCTCGTGCCATTCTACAGACAATTGCTGCCATGCCCACCACTGCTTTTACATCAGCCTACGATTCCCTGTGCCATCATGTGAGTCAAACGGCTCTGCTAACATCGATCGAAAATGTTCTTTGTTGGGATGAACGGACCCAGATGCCGCCGGAGGCCGGTCCCTATCGGGCGGTCCAGCGGTCGTTCCTGGCCGGTGAAATCCACCGGCGGCGGACGGATCCACGGCTGGGGGAATGGCTGGCTATCTTAGCCGATAGCCCACTGGCCACCGATCCGTATAGCGACGCAGGCGCGACCATCCGATGGATTCAGCGCGGCTATGAAAAACAGAAAAAATTGCCTCAATCGCTCGTTGAGGAACTTGCCGAGACGGCCTCGCAAGCGGAGCAGGTTTGGTCCGAAGCACACAAAGCGAATTCGTTTGCGACATTTCAACCACTCCTGGAAAGAATGATCGAGCTGAAAAAGCAGCAGGCTGCCGCCTATGGTTACAACAAAACACCCTATGATCCGTTATTGGATGACTTCGAACCGGACGCAACCGCGGACGATATTCAGATCATCCTAACGGATCTTGCCGAGGAACTCGTGCCTCTGGTTCGTGCCATCGACCGCAGTGCCCGGCAGCCGGATATCAATATCCTTTGGCAGCCATGCTCGATTGGCGCGCAGGATGTTTTTAACCGCTCGATAGCCGAGGCGATTGGCTACTCCTTTGCCGCGGGCCGTCTCGACACGACACACCATCCCTTCACCGTGACACTCGGGCCGCAGGATACTCGGATCACCACGCGCTACGATGAGCATTTCATGCCGAGTGCCCTCTTCAGCACACTCCACGAGGTCGGGCATGCCCTGTATGAACAGGGTTTACCAGACGAGCACTTCGGATTACCGCTCGGAGAATTCGTATCGCTCGGTATCCATGAATCGCAGTCGCGGTTATGGGAGAACCTGGTCGGTCGTAGCCGACCGTTTTGGGAATATCTCTTCCCGGCAGCCCAGGATGCATTCCCCGATGCGCTCGGCAATGAGACGCTGGATAGTTTTTACTTCGCGATCAATAGCGTCCAGCCGTCCTTCATTCGTGTCGAGGCCGATGAAGTGACGTACAACTTGCATATTCTGATCCGTTTCGAGCTAGAGCAAGCCATGCTAACCGGTGATCTAGTTGTGGCCGATTTACCAGGGGCGTGGAATGAGAAATACGCTGCGTACCTTGGTATCGAACCACCGAATGATTCCGACGGCTGTCTCCAGGACGTTCATTGGGCGGCCGGTTTGATCGGTTATTTCCCGACGTACGCATTAGGGAACCTGTACGCGGCCCAATTCTATGCCCAGGCCCAAGCCGACCTGAAAGATCTAGGCAGCCTGCTAAGCCGCGGTGAGTTTGCACCCTTGCTGGAATGGTTGCGATCGAATATTTACCAGCATGGCCAGCGGTACACCGCCAGCGAACTGGTGCTTCGGGCCACGGGCCGGCCCCTCTCGCATGAGGCATTGCTAACCTCCCTGCGGACCAAGTTGGGCCCACTCTATAGTGTCTGATCCAACCGCTTCGATTCCGCGCGCAACTGTCATTAAAACTGCTATACTGGAAAAGTCCTGGATTTGATTGGTATCGAAGAGGTTTCATCATGTCGCAGATCACTCAATGCACCGCCTGTCGCCAACAACTGGCCATCCCACCGGCCACTGGATCATCCAACCGCCTCATGTGCCCATTGTGTCATGCGGAATTCACGTTGGCCGACACGTCCGTCGCCACGTTGCCCGATGCGATCCTTCTCGATCAAGATCCGCTGGGATCCGAAACGGCTCTTGAGGAAGAATACGAATTGGGGGATGTTGGACTCGCCCATGCCCATCATCCAGAGGGAGGCGGGGACAGTTCTATGATCGATGACGTTCCCGATGATTCAATCGATCAAGCAGTCATGGACGAGGAGGTCCCCGGTGATTCTGCATTGGATCATCCCGTGGAGGAACAGGAATTCTGGGATTTCGATGAAGCGCCCGATGAGCAACAGCAAGTGGCAGTTGGACCGGCCATTCGAGAAAATGATCCATTCGCGGCTAGAATGATCATCCGCACAGCCGCCTTGGGCAGGCCTCGAAAGTCGGCCTTGCGCCAATTGATTGGCTTTGTCGGTGGGGGTGTCATTGGATTGGCATTGGGGTATTATATTCTGCTATGGATCGGAGGGCCGGACCGTGATTTCCTGGAATTGGGTGAGAAATTACCTGTTTGGATGGTTCCCAAGGCATTCCACGAAACGGAGCCGGATGTTGCCCAGACATTCGACTCCGTATCTAACCGCGACGAAGTGGTGTCTGGAGACGATTGGACCGGTGATCCCATCGAGCCTGACACGGGGCTCGAGGGCACATCAGACGTTCCTCGCACAGCAGAAGAAACCATTTCATCCGAGAATACCTATGAAACATCCAACACGAAGAGTGATCGCGACCAGACCACGACACCAGGGATTTTTGATCCCGGAACCGCGATTCCCAAACCACCCGCACCACTTGGTCTTCGAGATATCGAGCCAGTCACGAGCGATGAATTGGCTGCCGCAATCGATGCCGCGACGGCGGCAAGGGATCCTCTGATTGAGGGTGATTTGACAGACAAAGTCAACCAACCGAAGAAAGGGAAGAACTATATCGTCTACTGCAAACTGGCTGAAGCCTTGACTCGGATTGCCGACTCGACAGGGATCGGTTTGGGATCTGAACAAGCTGGGGCGGGATTCCAGCCCATGGATTGGAAACCGCTTTGCGATGCGGCGCGCGAACTCTTGGCGGGAACGATCCGCAGCGAGAAAACACGCCTGGAGCTGGGCACCATTGCTCAAAAGTGGCTCGATAATCCATACCGGGACAATCAGGGGATTTTGCTGGTTGAGAAGGCCATGGGGCCCTACCCGTGCGCCCCGTACTCCGGCCTGCAGTTCGCTTTCGATGGTGTTCCACGCACGATTCCAATTGTATCCTCCGAACCGCTTCCGTATCAGGAAGGAGATCCGATTGTTGTCATGGGGATGATTATCGACGATCCAGCCGCCCGCCTGCTCCGTTTCACCCAGACACCCCCTCGAATCGTCTTCACCCGCATGATATTTCGCGCGGACTGATCCCGGTCCATTTCCCATCCGTTTCCCATCCTTTGAATCCAAGAAATCCGCCATGCACGTTGCGGTCCTAAAAGAAACGTATCCTGGCGAACGCCGTGTCGCCGTCATTCCGGCAATGGTTCCCCTGTTGCTGAAATCCGGAATCCATGTTCAGATTGAAGCCGGTGCTGGCAGAGCGGCTGGTTTCCTGGATTCGGCCTATACGGAGAAGGGCGCTGAAGTTTTCCCCGATCGCCAGGCCCTCTTCCAATCGGCGGACGTAATTGTTCAAGTTCGCTGTTTGGGATCCAATCCCAACGATGGACGTCCGGACCTGGCATATTTTCGTGAAGGTCAAATCGTTGCCGGCATGTGCGACCCACTCGGAAATCCGCAGGCAATTCGGGACCTTGCCGGCTGCGGAGTGACTCTCTTTGCCCTGGAACTGATGCCACGGATCACCCGAGCGCAGAATATGGATGTCCGCAGTTCGATGGCAATGATCACCGGGTACAAAGCTGTCTTACTGGCTGCCAATCACCTCCCCAAAATGTTTCCGTTGATGATGACAGCCGGTGGCACGCTGAAAGCGGCCAAGGTCTTCGTCGTGGGCGCTGGCGTTGCCGGTCTGCAAGCAATTGCGACTGCCAGGCGGCTTGGTGCCATCGTCGATGCCTACGATGTCCGACCTGCCGCCATGGAACAGATCGCAAGTCTCGGCGGGAAGCCAGTGGAATTGAAACTCGCCACGGCCGAAAGCGAAGATGCCGATGGCTATGCAAGGAAACTCACCGAAGAAAAACAGGATCAGGAGCGTGCTTTGCTCGCGAATGCCATCGCCGGCCATGATGTCTGCATCACAACGGCCGCGATCCCGGGACAACCGTCTCCTTTGCTGGTTACGGTGGATGCTGTCCGGCGTATGCCGCCAGGCAGCGTGATCGTCGATCTGGCGGCCGAGTTGGGTGGCAACTGTGAGCTGACAAAGGCGGATGAAACGGTCATCGAACACGACGTGACAATCCTCGGACCAACCAACCTGCCGAGCACCCTGCCCGTGCATGCCAGCCAGTTGTATGCGAAAAATATCGCGGCGTTTTTGATGCATTTCACCAATCAGGGCCGGTTTGCCATCAATCCCAAGGACCAAATTGCCGGTAGCACACTCGTTGCCCAGGGTGGCCAAGTCGTTCATCCACGCATCCGCGAGCTACTCGGCCTGGGGCCAGTGGTGGAACAAACGCCATCCAAGCCGATCCGGGAAGCAAACGAGGATGACGAATATGAACTGGAAGATCCTTCCTGATGACCGATCCGGCGCCTCATGGACCAATTTCATAGAACCGATAATTTCACACGACGCAACCCAAAGGATTGTCTGAAAGATCACGAATCCTCTCGATCAACTCGTCGAAAACGGACCCATTCCAGATTATGGTATCTGATTAGAAATTCCAACCTCCATCTCGGATCCTCCCATGCTTATTACCGCGCTTACCATCTTTGTTCTGGCGATGTTTGTTGGCTTTGAGATCATCACAAAAGTGCCGCCAACACTGCATACCCCACTGATGAGTGGTTCGAACGCGATCAGTGGCATCACGCTCGTTGGCGCGATCCTGGCGACCGACGGCCCGATCGCCGGCACCCTTGGTTTCATCGCTGTTGTCTTCGCTACCATCAACGTGATCGGTGGATTCTTGGTGACCCACCGCATGCTCGGCATGTTCCGGAAGAAAAAATAATTAGAAAGTCCATGATTTTATAAGAGCGGAAAGGGCGGAATCCAAAAAGAAATGGTTCCTAGTTCCCGGTCTTCTTGATTTCTTGATACCTATCAACCTGCCATAAGGGTAATTCTGTGTTCGAGACATCATTGGATATTTCATTCCTTGCCGTGAGTGAACCGATATTGGACAAAGTTGGCCAAGCCATTGCTTCCGCGACTTGGGCGAACCTTGGATACTTGATCTCGGCCACGTTCTTTATTTTCGGGATCAAAGGGATGACGCATCCGCGAACTGCGGTTCGCGGCAACATGCTTGGCGCGATCGGGATGATCCTTGCCGTCCTCGTCACACTCTGGCAGTTCCATGGCAGCACGACGGCATTTCTTGTCGTATTACTCGGAGTCGCCATGGGAACGATCGTTGGAGTCATCCTGGCGGCTAAGGTTCAGATGACCCAAATGCCCCAGCTGGTTGCCCTTTTAAATGGTTTCGGTGGGATTGCATCGCTACTGGTCGCGGGTGCCGAAGTCGTCAAGAAGGCTGCCGGGATTCCTTACCCTGCAGCTACCGGTTTTGCCGCGGCGTTGGCTGGGATCATTGGTGCCGTCACATTTTCGGGCTCGATCGTCGCGGCTGGGAAGTTGCATGAACTACCGGCCTTTAAAGATCCGATTCGGTTCGATGGCCAGCAGATTGCCAATGCCCTGCTGGTTGGAATCTGTTTGATTCTGGCGTTTGTCATGATGGCTGGATACGGCTGGCCATTCTGGCTCCTGATCCTTCTTGCTGGCGTCCTGGGTGTGCTACTGGTATCCCCAATCGGTGGCGCCGACATGCCGGTTGTCATTGCATTATTGAACAGCTATTCCGGCCTTGCCGCATGTGCCGCTGGGTTCGTCATCAATAACAATGTTCTGATCATTGCCGGTGCCCTGGTCGGCGCAAGTGGCTTGATTCTGACCGGCATCATGTGCCGGGCAATGAACCGATCGCTGGCCCATGTCCTCTTTGGCACACTCGAAGCCAAGCCCGGGTCGGTGACCGCGGATGAGATCTATTCGGGCAAGATCAAAGAGACCAGTGCCGAAGAAATCGCCATGCTCCTTGATAGCGTGCAGCGAGTGGTCTTTGTTCCCGGGTATGGCCTGGCAGTCGCTCAAGCCCAGCATATCGTCCGCGAGTTGGCCGAGCTTCTCGAAGCGCGCGGCGCGGAAGTCTGTTATGGAATCCATCCGGTCGCTGGCCGGATGCCAGGCCACATGAATGTCCTGCTCGCCGAGGCGGAAGTCCCGTATGATCAGCTTAAGGAGATGGATGAAATCAACCCGTTGTTCCCCCAAACGGATGTTGTGATCGTGATCGGCGCGAATGATGTCGTTAACCCGGTGGCCCTCACGGATCCCAATTGCCCCATCTATGGGATGCCAATTCTCACGGTCCACGAGGCGAAGACGGTGATCGTGATCAAACGGAGTCTCAGTCCAGGATTCGCCGGCATACCGAACCCGCTCTTTGCCGCCGATAATTGCCTGATGTATTTCGGTGACGGTAAAAAAGCACTCAACGATCTCATCGCGGCTGTCCGAGAGAGCTAATGCCCATGCGTCGCAGATCCTTCCTGCAGGCTCTATCCACCGCCTCCGCTTCATGGGTTCTGCCAGACTACTGTCTGGCCGATCCAAATGATCGGTCACAAGGTGATATCCAGGCGGATCTCATCATTGCCGGCGGCGGATTAGGAGGTTGTGCCGCGGCACTGGCCGCCCTGCGGAACGGATTGACCGTGGTCCTTACCGAAGAGACCGATTGGCTCGGTGGCCAGTTGACGCAACAGGCAGTGCCCCCGGATGAACATCCCTGGATTGAATCCCATGGGTGCACGCAATCCTATCGTTCCCTCCGGGATGGAATTCGTGATTATTATCGGCGCCACTTTCCGTTAACTCCGGTGGCACGGGATTCAATCCAACTGAATCCGGGGAATGGATTGGTATCCCGGCTGTGCCACGAACCGCGTGTCGCGCTGGCCGTCCTTGAATCGATGCTTGCTCGATTTCGAAGTGGGCGGCGCTTGACGGTTTTACGCGAACATCAAGTGATCGCTGCGAATACGGAAGGCGATCTTGTGCGGCAACTCAAAGTACGGAATCTTCGTGATGGCCGGGAGTTCGTTCTCGACGCGCCGTGGTTCCTCGACGCCACCGAATTGGGAGACCTGCTACCACTGACAGGGACGGAATTCGTGACGGGCAGCGAATCCCGCCGGGATACAGGCGAACTACACTCCCGGGAGGAAGCGGATCCAGCCAACCAGCAGGCGGTCACCCAATGCTTTGCCGTCGATTATCTCGAGGGAGAGAACCATGTGATCGACCGGCCCGAAGATTATGCCTTCTGGAAAGAATATGTCCCCAACCTCAATCCACCCTGGCCGGGCCGATTACTGGACTGGACCTATACCCAGCCATCGACAACGCAACCAAAAGAACTCGGTTTTGCACCGGTCGGGGAATCGAAGCCTGGCACAATGAATCTGTGGCGTTACCGCCGTATTGCCGACCGGGCCCATTTCGAACCGGGGACTTATCAGTCCGACATCAGTCTGATCAACTGGCCGCAAAACGATTACTTTTTGGGCAACCTGGTCGGCGTGGAAACGGACGATGCAACACGGCACCGGCACGAGGCGAAACAGCTCAGCCTGTCCCTCCTCTATTGGCTTCAAACCGAGGCGCCGCGGGCCGATGGCGGAACTGGCTTTGGAGGGCTCCGTTTAAGGCCTGATGTTGTCGGTACCGTCGATGGGCTGGCAAAATATCCTTATATCCGGGAGGCCCGCCGTATCCAGGCCGTATTTACCGTACTGGAAAAACATTGCGGCCGTGCGAACCGGGCCCAGGAGACCGGTCAGCGCGAATCCGAGGTCCGGGCGGCTGAGTTTTGGGATACTGTCGGGATCGGGTCCTATCATATCGATCTCCATCCGAGCACTCGTGGCGATAATTATATCGATTTCGCTTCCTTGCCGTTCCAAATACCGCTCGGCGCGTTGCTGCCACGGCGAATTCGAAACCTCCTCCCGGCAGCGAAAAATATCGGCACCACCCATATCACCAACGGCTGCTATCGGCTGCACCCGGTCGAATGGAATATCGGCGAAGCGGCTGGAGCACTGATCGCTTTTTGCTGGCAACGGAAAACCTGGCCCCACGCGGTCCGCGAAGACAATCAGCAGATCACGGAATTTCAGGAAATGCTATGCCGGCAGGGAGTGGAATTGGAATGGCCGAAGGCATGATTGGCCCAGGGCGGGCACGGGAGGAAGGAAACTACCAAACAGGCGAGGGAGGCAACAATGGGGAAAAATATCACGATACGCACTTCTGTTCAGCCAATCGATGGGTGTTCATTCGTGGTGAGAAGCCGTTGTTCAGAAAGTGCAGTTTGGTCTCCTCTCCAGCAATTGTCGTGCTGCCCAGAGGCCGGCGAGGAGCTTGAGGTCGGCGGGTGAATTTTGGTGGGCAAGCCAGTCCAACACCTTGGGGATTGGAACCTCGTGGATTTTGATGGATTCGTCGGCATCCCCGCCTCCAGGGCCACTTTTTTTGAGGCCCAGGGCTAAAAACAGAACGACCGATTCGTCGGTCAGGCCCGGTGATGTGTAGCCATGAAGGAGCTCTGTCCACTGGGATGCCGTGTATCCGGTCTCTTCGAGAAGTTCTCGCTTGGCGGCCTCGACGAGGGTTTCCCGTTCCGTGCCCGGAATATCGCCGGCCAATCCGGCCGGGAGTTCAACGATTGACCGGCCGATGGGTGGGCGGAATTGCTCCACCAGGACAACACAATGGTCGTCGGTCACTGCGATGATACCGACGGCGGATTTCTTGATATTGCGAGTGGCCCACTCCCATTTTCCACGGACGGCTATCGACAGGTGGCGGCCCTTCCATACGGTTTTCGATTGGTTCTGTTCAGGCATGGTTTCTACGGAGGTGGTGAGGCATGTCGGGACGCCGGCAGGGACTGCCGAGTATCGAAAATCATTTGTTCACGGCGTTCGTGCAATCCGATATCGATCCCGACCGGATATTCATGGGGATTCATGAATCGGCGGATTGTTGGATGGAGCTGTTTCAGTTCGGTCTGTGCCCGGCTACGGATCGTGTCGAGGCTTTCAGGCTTTGCGAGGATCTTTCCTCGCCGCATCACCGGGATGAGAAGATCGCGCGTCGGGGCATCGAGGGACATCTTTTTTTGTCGCGTTGGATCCTTGGAATCCACCAGGATATATCGCGGGTCGATACCGTTGGTTGCGTCATAGATCAAGTCACCGATCATCCCTTGTTCATTTTCGAAACGGCGGACTTGAAGGATTCCAGGGATGGTTGTCTTGATGGACTGGTCGGATACTTTCAGTTTCGGTTGCCAAGATCCGTTGGAATTCCGGATCGCTCCCAGTTTGTAGACGCCACCCAATGCCGGTTGACCGTAGGCGGTGGCGAGTTTCGTCCCCACACCCCAGACAGCGATCCGAGCCCCCTGTATTTTCAGGCTCTCGATGATCTGTTCATCCAGGTCATTGGACGCGAGAATCGCCGCATCCGGGAAGCCTGCTTCATCCAGAATCTGGCGTGCTTGGATGCTCAGGTAGGCCAAATCACCCGAATCGAGGCGGATGCCGACCATTTCATGGCCCCGTTGTCTCAGTTGCTTGCCGACATCGATTGCATGTCGCACACCTTCTAAAGTGTCGTAGGTATCAACGAGGAAAACACAATTATTTGGCATGACGCGGGCATAGTTTTCAAATGCATCTTCTTCCGAATCGAACGACATTACCCAACTGTGTGCATGGGTTCCACGTACCGGGATTCCATACAGTTTTCCAGCCAGGACATTGGAGGTTGCCGCACAGCCGCCGATGTGAGCGGCGCGGCTGGCGGCCAGTCCGCCATCGATTCCTTGGGCCCGCCGCAGCCCGAATTCAAGGACCGGATCCCCCTGGGTTGCCGCACAGATACGGGATGCCTTGGTTGCCAGGAGGGTTTGAAAA
>JAFGFZ010000256.1 GCA_016930815.1 Pirellulales bacterium
AGTCGGGGTAATCGCGGTCCCCTTCCGGGCACAGGCCCAATAGAACGAAGCAGCTTGGCACATGCTGGCCATAGAAGGCGAAGTCCTCCGCGACCATTTCGGGGTGTTCCATGATCCGCACATTCGAGTCGCCCAATACGTCCCGTGCCACACGGACCACATCACCGGTGAACTCTGGATCGTTGACTGTGGCGGGATAGCCGGTATCGATTTGGACATCCGTTCGGCAATCGAATGCGGCGGCCGTCTGGATCGCGATGGTATGGATACGTTGTTGGATCCATTCTCGTACCAGCTGGTCATGCGCCCGGATCGTCCCCGTTAACTCGACGCTTCCTGGAATGACATTGTAAGCCGAACCTCCGTGGATTGTGGTGATGGAGACCACGGCCGCTGACACGGGGTCGACATTTCGACTGACGATTGACTGCAAGGCGGTGATTGCATGTGCCGCGGCGAGAACGGGATCGGCCGAATGATGCGGTGCCGCCGCATGCGCGGGACGGCCAGTGATCCGGATTCGAATCGAATCGTTGGATCCGAAGAGGAGACCCGACCGCGTTTGCAAGGTTCCCAGTTTCGCCCGCGGCCAGCCGTGCAAGCCAAACATCCAACCTACTCGAACGCCACCCGTCCGATCGTCCAGCGCGCCGTCGTCGATCATCCGCGCCGCGCCACCACCCATTTCCTCGGCCGGTTGAAAGATGACTTTGATAGGCCGGGGAATCTGATGCTTCCTGGCCACGAGGACTTCAGCGGCACCCAAAAGGATCGCCGTGTGGCCATCATGACCGCAGGCGTGCATGGTACCAGGATGGATCGATGCATATTCCAGACCGGTCGATTCCGTGACAGGCAACGCATCGATATCGGCTCGAAGCCCGATCGCTGGCCGTGCCGCCGCCACTGTCGAATCCGGCATGATCCAACCGACAACTCCGGTCTCCGCCAGCCCAGCGGCGTACGGGATGTCGAGCCGTTCCAACTCGGCGCGAATGATCCGATTCGCATCGGTCTCCCGATAAGCCGTCTGCGGATGTGCATGCAGGTGATGGCGCAGTTGAATCCACGACGAAAGGAAAGTATCGATCAATTCACGCAGTTCTGGATCGAATGAATGATTCATAATTCGAATTTCGTATCTGTGGATGCTGTTGCAGGAAGCTATGGCGGGTCTCGGAGAGACCCGCCTACACTTGGCTGCGGCCATCGGCCGCAATCGGTTGTTTTTTACTCAACCGGCAAGCCATTCGCGGCGGTGTTCCATTACGAACGTGTCGTCCATGAGATGGGGATAGGCCTTGGTAATTCGATCCATTTCCTCGGACTGGCCAGGGCTGAGTGTTTCGTTTGGATCAAGGCACCATACGCCTTCGAGCAATCCTTGCCGGCGGAGCACTTCATGGATGCCTGGAATACAGCCTGCAAACTGGTTCGCGGTATCGAATAGCACGGCATTCGCATCGGTCACTTCCATGGCGAGGGCAAGGAGGTCCGGCGGGACGGGAGCATCCTTTTCGGCGACTCGCCGGCAGGCGGCATGCAAAACGACGGCCTGCCGGGTCCAAACAGCCCAATGCCCCAACAGCCCGCCAACCATGCGTTTCTCGATGGTTTTCCCACCCACGTTAAACCGGTAGGGTGTCAGCAGATCGAGGACGATGTTATCGTCATTGCCCGTGTAAAGCGCGATATCGTGCCGACCCGCTTCCGCGACCGCTCGGACAACATCGAATGTCTGGTACCGGTTGAATGGAGCAATTTTGATCGCAACGACATTTTCAATCTCGGCAAATCGCCGCCAGAAGGAGTGGGGCAAGCGGCATCCGCCAACCGCTGGTTGCAAATAGAATCCAAAGAGATGGATCACATCCGCGACCGCCCTGCAGTGTGCGATCAGCGTGTCCTCATCGGCATCGCGCATTGCTGATAGGCTCAGGAGGCCGATGGAATAACCGGCATCTTGCGCACACATTGCTTCACGAACGGCCTGTTCTGTCCGGCCGCAGATCCCGGCAATACGGATCATCGGGTTGGTTCGCTTCGCATCGGCCCGGTCCATTTCTTCCCTGGCCAAGTCCAGAACCGGTTGATAGAGGCCATACTTCGGATCACGGATTGCAAATTGGGTCGTGTGCACCCCGATCGCCAAACCACCGGCTCCAGCCGCCACATAGTACCGGCTGAGGGCCCGTTGCCGGCGCTCATCAAGACGCCGATTGGCATCGAGGGCCAGGGGATGCGCCGGGATCACCGCGCCCTGCTGGAGGCTCGTCAGGATTCGCAGCATCGTCATCTTTTTTTATTGTCATCTTTTTTTTAAAAGTTGCCGTTCCGAACTTCATAATGGGTCGGCTTATCATGCGACGCGCCGCCACGCATGACCCAATGGGCGGTCCACCGGATGATGGAATCCAATCCGACACGCGGCCTGCCGTAGCGGAGATGGCCCATCCGGCCATCGCTCAAGAGCGCGGTATCGGCTTCGATGCCAGAGAACTGGACCGGTCTCTTCATCCAGCCTGCGAATTGTTCCGCGACCTCCCGGATCCGGATCCGTTCCGGGCCCGCCACATTGATCACCCATGGCGGGATCGCAGCATCCGCCAAGGTGGCCAATGCCATGGCATTGGCATCCCCCTGCCAAATGACGTTGGCGCAGCCCATCGTGACATCGATGGGCAGGCCAGCCCATACTTTTTTTGCCACGTCGACCAGCACGCCATATCGCATTTCAACGGCATAGTTGAGTCGAATCAGAGCCGTCGGAATCTGCCGTGTCTTGCAGAAATATTCGAAGATACGCTCGCGCCCCAACGCTGTCATCGCGTACTCACCGATTGGGCCAGTTGGATCGGACTCTTTGGATCCATCCTTTTCGGCTGGGACGAGAGGATAGACATTGCCCGTTGAGAAAGCAACCAGGCGGGACTTTGGAAACCGCTGGCAGACAAGTGCTGGCAAAAGGACATTCATGGCCCAGGTTTGTGAGGCGTTTTCCGTGGCGCCGAATTTCATGCCGGCCATGAAGATGATATTGGGTGCCTCGGGAAGGCTCTTTAGGAATGGCTCATCAAGCAGGTCGCCTCGAATGGTTTCGATCCCGTGGGCATGCAATGCCTCCTGGACATGGCGGGCCGAAAACCGGCTGACACCGATAATGCGTCGTTGGAGACCGATCCTGTCGCTTGCCTGCCGGGCCATCCGGGCGAGGGTTGGACCCATCTTCCCCGCCACGCCCAGGATCAGGATATCGCCCGGTATCTGTTCGAGTGCTTGAATGGCCGCTTCGGTCGGTTCGCTGAGAAGTTCTTCAAGCTGGCCAATGTCGTCAATGGTGTCCGGAAACGAATTCATCCCTTACTTGGTCTTCAGATCGAAATCTTTCTGATTCTTGCCGGGCTCAACCTTCATCTGTAACTCTGTCTGGTTGTTATATTTTTCCGGCAAGACTTCCTCCAGGATCGGCTGGATCGGGCTGTTTGGCGTATCGTAGAGCTTTTTATGCCCCACGACTTTGGATACCCGTATCTCCACCTTGACTTCGCCAAGAGGAACCTTGGCCGAATATTGCCCTCCGAGAATCTCGGCACCGGCAGTGGGCGATTTTCCATCCACGGGGATAAATGCGATCGACCCAGTTCTGGCCGGCTGCCCATCGACTTGGATATTTCCCGTTACGTCACCCGTCTTCATTTGATCGGAACAACCGGGGACTAAAAGGAACGCTGCCAGGAGGCAAACGAGTAATTGGAAATGGGGGGTCTGTTCTGGAAAGGTTATGATCGGCATCGGTTCCCTTTTGGCATGTATGGGGGTAATCATACTATATATGTTTTTTTCAGTTTGTGCCTCGGAATGGTATTTCTTCTGCGGAATCCGATTGACGACTGACCTCCGCGCGGCTCAACTGCCCTGGGCGCCCATTGGAGCCCGGTACCAGTGGGATACAAGTCAGCCCAAGGGCACATTGGCTGCGCTGCCGTCCGTCGATCTTCTTAATCCTCTTCGCTAATTGCTTCCTGGCCATTCATCGACCCGATTGCCTGCCAGACGTCGAGGGCGATATTTTCGTTGATGAATCGGATGGATGCATCGCACATGGCAACATGGACTCCGCCGGAATGGCGGCTGCGAGCCGCGGCAACTTGCGCATTCCTGGCTCCCGCAACCGCGGGCATTGCCGGATCGCCCGTATTTTGGAACCATCCGCTCTCAATGATGTCCGGAGCCGACGTATTTGGGGTCAGCAGGGTATGGAACCGGCAAACCCCGTCGTCGTTCTGGATGTCTCCACGCCAATCGTTGTCCTCATCGCTCCACGCCTTCAGGACCTCGGACATCATCAGCGTGTTGGAAGTGCCGTCGGTGACGTTGGCGAACTTGGTGGGTCTTGGTTCAAGCCGGCTCCCGTTGACATGGGAAAACGGCGCGATTCCTTCCGGTTCCGGATTTTGCCCATAGCGCGAGTTGCCCCAGTTCACCACGTAGTTCCCGCGACGCCGCTGATACCAACCCTGGGTTTGATCCGATCCGATATCGCTAGGGCAATAATAGAGGGACACATACTGGCCCGTCAGACCATCCAAGGTCCCGCCAATGGTCCCGGGCGGCAGGTAAAAATGTTCCTTGATTTCATTCCTGGAATCGAGCGAATGTTCTTCGATGTATGGCCACAAGTACATCACCCAGGTCTGCCGCGGCCCTTCCCGGGATCCAAGGGGTAGCCGGTGATTCGTATCGTGGAATAGGTGCATGGCCAGGCTCCATTGCTTCAGATGGTTCTTGCATTGGACACGCCGTGCCGATTCGCGTGCTGCCTGGACGGCGGGAAGCAATAAGGCCACGAGAATACCAATGATTGCGATGACGACCAGCAACTCCACGAGAGTAAAACCCAAACCACGGGACCGAACGCGTTGGCAGGTCATGAGATACCCCTCTTGATGGAACAGGATGAAGAGCGATCGATGAGTGATTTGACATATGCTCGAAATCATTGTACTAAAATTTCTTAGAGGATGGTACTCTGATATAAAGAAAAGCCAAGGAAATGATCCATCGAGCCCATGGAGGGAAGGTGTTGTAGCTCCTTCCCAGGCCATGCCCGATGGGTATCCTCCCTAGACGCTTATTAACCCCCCCATTATTTCATGCCGACAATCCTGGATCGCATTTTAGCCACGAAGCGTCAAGAAATCCTCGCCGCCCAGGTGGCCCGCCCCGAACCGGAACTTCAGGCCGCGCTGGCCGATGCCCCGCCGGCCCGCGATTTTCTCGCGCCGCTTTCCATTGCGGGTCCGATTCGCTTGATTGCTGAGGTCAAGAAGGCCAGCCCATCCGCCGGGCTCATTCGGGCCAATTTCGATCCGGCCAGGATCGCCACAACCTATGCGAATCACGGCGCGGCATGCATCAGTGTCCTGACGGACGAACCTTTTTTCCAAGGCCGGCTCCAGGATCTTTCCATCGTGCGGCGGCAAGTCGACCGGCCCGTGCTCCGTAAAGACTTTATTCTCGATCCATACCAGCTTCTGGAGGCCCGGGTGGCAGGTGCCGACGCGGTCCTCCTGATCGCGGAATGCCTCGATGACACCACACTCCAGTCGCTTGTGCGGAAAACCCTCGACCTCGGCATGACACCGCTCGTCGAACTCTACGAACCGGCGAACTTGCCGCGGGTGATCCATTCTGGAGCGAAATTGATCGGCGTCAATAATCGCAACTTGCGGACGTTCGAGGTCGATTTGAATCGCACGCTCCGGATGCGCGAGCAGGTGCCTGGTGATTTTATTCTTGTCGGTGAAAGCGGTATCCGCACGCGAGCCGATGTCGAACGGCTCGAGGCAGCCGGAGTCGACGCGATCCTCGTGGGTGAATCCTTGATGCGCGATCCGGATATCGGGGCGGCCATCGACCGACTGCTGGGACAATAATCACTTGACGTGGGATCAATCCACAACCTAAAAGACTTTACAACCTGGCCGCATGTCACAGACTAAGAGTCGAAAAGGCCTCCCGACGCGTCAGGACGACTCGTCCTTCTTCGGCTCCCCATGCTTCTTTTCGAAGAACTGGATCAGGTCGCCAAACGTCCGCATCGGTTCCTTGCCTTCCGCCATGGCCTCGGTGATTGGAATGATCGGTTTCTTGGCGCGGGGCGGCCGCGGTTTTAGCTGGTGGGGGCGGTGAGCACCATCTTGGGGTTTTCGCCTCTCTCGCTGCTGATGATCTTTTTGAGGGCGATCGCGGCGGCCATGCCGTTTGGGACGGGGTTCGGGCGGGTGTTCCGTTCCCGGCTCGATCATCGTCAGTGCAATCCGCCGCCGCTCCTTGTCGATTGCAGTTACCCAAACTCGGACATGATCGCCGACCGCAACGACATCGTGCGGATCCCGGACGTAGCCGGTCGTGAGCTGACTGATATGGACCAGTCCGCTGTCAGGCAAACCAACATCGACAAAGGCCCCAAAATCGACGACATTGAGCACTGTCCCAAAAAGGACCATCCCTGCTTCCAGATCATCGAGCTTGAGAACATCGTGGCGGAAAATGGGTGGCGGCAGATCTTCGCGCGGATCACGGCCAGGCCGAGTGAGGGCCCCTATCATGTCGGCCAGTGCCAACTCTCCAATCTCCAATTCGTCGGCCAGGGCCTTCGGATCCATTTTGGCCGCCATGGTCACGATGGATTCGGAAACCGTTTTATCGCGAAGTTGGGCCGGATCAATTTGTAGCCTCTTTAGGAACCGATTGGCCGCAGCATAACTTTCGGGATGTATCCACGTTGTATCGAGTGGTTCATCTCCATCGGCAATCTTCAAGAATCCAACCGCTTGGGTGAACGTCGCATCGCCAAATCCCGAGATATCGCGGAGTTGTTGGCGATTCTTGAGCGGGCCATACGCCTGGCGGAATTCGAAGAGCCGACGGGCTGTGAGCTGGTTGAGCCCGGAGACATACCGGAGCAATGCCGGGCTGGCTGTGTTCGCATCCACCCCAACAAAGCTGACGCAGCTGCGGACAACCCCGTCGAGCGTCTCACGCAAGTGGCGGGGTTTTGCGTCGTGTTGGTA
>JAFGFZ010000257.1 GCA_016930815.1 Pirellulales bacterium
CTAAGCACGACTTCAGCGGTCTCACGGAATCTCTTTTCTGTATTTCTGATGTCCACCGCTCAGATGCTCGTCATTGTGTGCGTCGCATTGGTACTGATGTCATCACTGATCTCAGTTCTTTTCGGCAGGGATGGCAATGGCGATCAAGTGCCATTCGGCTGGGTCAGGCAAATCGTCGCTTGGCTTCTTGCAGTCGGTATCAGCTTCATCGTGCTGGGAATGTTCCCGGCTCAAATTGTCTCTGCGAGCGTGCAGACATGGTTGGTTTGCGGCGCGATCTGGATTGGCTTCGGCGCAGTGTTTCTAGGATTACTTTACCTGTTCCGAAGGCGGTTCAAGCTTCCGGCAGGTCAGGTGGCTGGGTTGGCGATAGTCACATCGTTGCCCATGCTCGGTGTCTATGTAGCAAACATCATCGATCTGGTCGTAGCTGGAACTGCAACCCTTCATCCTGTTATTTCGATCACCTTGATTCTCTTACTGGCCTTGATCTGCTGGGCATCGTTTCATTTTCTCTGGAAGTTCATCCAAAACCAGAACCTTACACGTCGTCGCAAGCTTCTCGCCGTTGGGATCGTATTCCTGTTTGTTATGGTCACTGTTCCTGCTGGCATCACATTGGGGATGATGGCCCATGAAATCGGAACACAGGCATGGATTTCGCCGACTGTTTGGAAGGAAGCTCATCGTCTAAACTATGAAGCTGATGAGTTACAGAGCGCAATGCAGATGGATGATTCAAGATGGGCATGGGCATTCATTCAGTGGCAGGCTCATCATGGACCCGTCGTCGCTCCCATAATCGCGGTGGTCATCGTGATGGTTTGGCACTTGATTCGACGAGCAGGGCGAGTCGAAGGCGGGCTGAGGCAAGTACTTCGATCGCAGAAGAGAAGTGAACTACGTCAATCAGGTAAGTCCGTTGCCGGCTCCTGCCTTGTTACCGCGTTCATCTTTTTGGCGATGTATTTGGGAACAACGCCGCTAGTTGTCGACATGATGGACACCTACCATCGAGTTCACTACGCACGCGTGACGCGGCCCGCCCAAGCTTGGGAAGAAATCGCCGAACTAACGGCAGAGATTAAAGCAGACAAAGAGACCATGGCGCGCCTACAAGCTGAGATCGATGAACAAAACCGCCAGATTGCAGAGCAAGCAGCCTGGCAGGAAGATGAAGAGTAACTTCCCGTATTCCCCCTGATGTTGTCGCGTTTTCCTACGGATATTTGGTTCACCCCACAACCCGCCGTAAACGGCGGACCGAATACCGCCTCCGGCGGCAAAGGGTCGTAAACGGCCCTATCGCGGCCGAAGGCCGCAATCCAAAAGGGCTTACAAACATGCACGCCCACGCGCGCATGTTACATGTGAAGACTCCCCCGCACCCAAAGAAGGTGTTTTAGGCCGCTAAAACGGCGTCTTATTCAGCTATTGTCCAGCCAGATTCAGAACGCTATCTAGCCTCCAAACGCTAGCCATATTCGCACACGAGATCCCGAACTTCTTACAATTGCTTCTCGGATGCGGACCTATTGTTGTATAATGCGAGATAGGAATCAGTTTGCATGGTACTTTCTGTAAAAAATAGCCAATCCAATGTGCGTAGGTGAAATAATCAGCAAGCTATATTGAGAGGCCTTCGTCGTTTAGACAGACCTAGAAGGCAACAAGCCAGACTGGCGGCACAAATAAAGGCGGATTGAGAGCGTCGCCGGCCGGTGGACGAGGCCATTGAACGAATTGAGAGATATCTCCGGGACGGGATCTGGTAGCCCATTTTCAGGGTGTGCTGGAATGATTCCATTTAAAACAGAAAAAATAGTCATGAATCAGTATTGCTACTCCCATTTGTGTCTGATTCTATTGCTACTGGTGGTCATGTCATCCGCGCTAGGGCAATCCTGTTTAGGCTACTGGCACGGCTCCGAAGAATCATCTGTCCCAGACCAGCAAATATCCCGCGACGGCCTCTCTCCCGCCGAGTTGGGAACTAAGGTGGCTGACTATGTTCTGGCTCAGCCGATGGATCACAAGTACACAGACTCGTGTGCCCACTACGCCATATTGAAGTTTGCCGAAGCCACGCGAAATAACTACCTCCGTGATCGAGTCATTGCCGCCTATGCAACTTATCACTCAGGAGAGAGGACACCGGCGACTGGCCATGTTGACAATAACTTGTTCGGGATTGTTCCCCTGGAGATCTACCGTATGACCAACGATTCAACCTGTTTATTGCAGGGGAAGTCACTTGCTGATGAAGAATGGGACAATCCCCGCCCGGACGGCTTGACTCGCTACACCCGTTGGTGGCTTGATGACATGTACATGGTAGGCTGTTTGCAGGCGCGTGCTTATCAAGCCACGCGTGATCCAAAATATGCGGAGCGCGGAACCGAATTCCTATTAGCGTACGCAGCCAAGCTCCAGCAGCCCAATGGCCTTATGCATCATGGCCCTCAGCAGCCCTACTATTGGGTGCGCGGGAATGGCTGGGCCGCGGCCGGGATGACGGAAATGCTACTTGTCCTGCCTGAGGATCATGAACATCGCCCCCGTCTCTTGGCCGCCTATCAGACGTTAATGAAAGGCCTTGTCAAATGCCAGGAAAAGGATGGCATGTGGCCGCAGCTTCTCGACTATCCTCATGTTCGTCCAGAATCTTCAGGCACGGGCATGTACGTGTTTTCAATCGCCACAGGAGTTCAGAAGGATTGGATACCTGAGGAGCCGTACCGGGAAACGGCCGAGCGCGGATGGAACGCCTTGACCGGGTACGTTGATGCCCAGGGACGCGTTCGGGAGGTGAGTCACGGAACCTTTTCCAAGGACCTCAAACCCTATCTCTGCAACGAGCGTTATCCGGTTGGCGATTATCACGGTCAGGCGGCTGTACTATGGGCCGCCGCAGCCATGTATAATCTTCGCAACCCAGAGCCCTGATGGAAAACAAACAAAGGAAAGGCAGCTGTGCTGCTTCTAAGGATGGGAGATCTAAATGACATCGCATGGCAAAGTCAAAGTTGGCACTGTGGAACTACGGCTTCCCCAAGGAGATGCATCATTTTGCCCGTTGCGTCCGTGGCAAGGAGGAGCCGCTTGCCACTGGCGAAGACGGCCGAATTGTTTTAGAGGCTCTCTATGCCGGCTACCATTCTGCCCGGACTGGCTGCAAGATCGAGTTGCCGTTTCGTCCAACCGGCGTGAAGCGGCCCATCGACTTGTGGCAAAACGGCGAGGAGTCACGATGAGAGAAACCCCGTCACAAAGGCCGCACGTTTACAATACGATCGTGCATGGAAGTTTTGGTGTTGACAGTCGTCAAAATTACGAAATGATGACGAAATGACGGTTCAAGAAACACAAGATCCATAAATTGCTTAGCTGGAAACAAATCGAATAAGTCTCAGGAGTCAAATTATGCACGTATTACGATGGACACCATTTGGAGTTGGAACGATTCTTATTTTGATGCTTCTGGCTCAGCCACTTCCAGCACAGGCTCCGACTCAAGCGGCAAAACAGCGACACCCGACAGCGGAAGAGGTCTCTCGTCAATACCTTCCGAGACATCCGAAGCCAAGGGATGATGTGGAGAAACGAATTGTTGCCGTTTTGGAAGACATGTATGTCAACCAATCTCACGGGATGGGAAACATTCTGCCCGAGGATGGGCGGCTAATAAGAATGCTCACCGAGACACTTGATGCTAAGCACGTCGTGGAACTGGGCACGGCGAACGGATACTCGGCGATGTGGTTCTGCCTGGCTCTGCGATTAACGGGCGGGAAACTCACGACCCACGAAATTGATTCGGATAGAATTGCACTAGCGAAAGAAAATTTCAAGCGAGCCGGAGTCGAGGATTTGGTGACTCTTGTCGAAGGAGATGCTCATGAGACCATTCAAAAGCTGACCGGACCAATCGACCTGGTATTGCTCGATGCTGAGAAAGAGGGATTCACCGATTATCTGAGGAAGCTGCTACCAATGATTCGAACCGGTGGTTTAATCATTGCCCATGATTCCTCGGGTCAGGCTCACATGATGGAAGACTACTTTAATATGATCGTTGAGAATCCCGATCTGGAAACCGTGTTCGTTGACGCATCACGATGGGGAATGTGCATTACGCGGAAAATGCGGTGAAGGAGATTGGCCATGAAGTCTGCTGTGTATTTTCTGATGGTAAGTGTCTTCCGGCAAAACCTTGGCTGTAATATTTGAACTACTCAACTCGACAGATCTCAATCATTTTAGGTTCGGGATCGAGAACGATTGGTACCATCAATTGTTGGACTAGCCCAGAGTAGCTTTTTGAGGGAGAGTACGACATTCGATTGTGTTCATCCGTTTGAGTAATTGGCCACCGCCTCCGATGTCCGCAGGTAGCGCCGATAGAGGCGAAGACGGTCCAGGTGGCCCTTCAGTGTTGGGGCGATCCGAAGTTTGCCCGATCCATTGACCTCGTCCAACTGCGGACTGAACCGGCCCCATCCGTATGGGCTGTCTTGGCCGCCATCGCAGAGGATCCCGTCGATCACGAAAGTGATCACCTTTGGGCCACCATCGACGATGATTGCCACATGGTGCCGGATGCCGGGCTTGAGGATGTCCTTGTCACATTGCCATAGGCCGACATTCTCGCC
>JAFGFZ010000258.1 GCA_016930815.1 Pirellulales bacterium
CCCGGTTGCTGGCTGAACATTATTCCGGCCGGTGGACTGGTGTTGATCCCCGAATCCAGTTCTGGTTGCACCTGCGCATATCCCATTGTTACATCCATCGCATTCGCGCCACGAGAGACTCTGCAAGGAGCAAGGCCATGAACGTCTTGAGTTTGATGAAGCAACGCTGCTCGGTCCGCAAATATGAAGACCGGCCCATTGAAAGGGAAAAATTACTCTATGTTCTGGAAGCCGCACGCGTCGCGCCGTCGGCGTGCAATATCCAGCCATGGCGGTTTCTAGTCGTCCAGGACCGGGAACGGATCCGGAGGATCGCGCCAGTTTGGGTGACTGAGGCAAAAGCGTCAGCCGTCATCGTGGCTTGCGGCGACCACCGGCAAGCATGGCGGCGACGGGACGGTAAGGACCATTGTGATATCGATATCGCGATCGCCGTCGACCATATGACCCTGGCGGCTTCGGAAATCGGGCTCGGCACCTGCTGGATCTGTTCCTTTGACGCATTCGCAATCGCCGTGGCCTTGGAATTAGCGGACCATGTCGAACCGATTGTCCTGCTGCCGATCGGTTATCCGGCCGAATCGAAAGACGCCAACCGCCACGTCCGGGACCGAAAGTTATTGGACGAAATTGTCTCCTGGCGATGATGCAAACCGTGAATCGCTCCAGACCGGTATTTCAACTCAGCCTGTTTCTAGGCGCCTTCTTTGTCGTCTGGACCCTTCGGGCCACTGTCTTCTACGGAATCGATGAATCGATGGCTTCCCCGGCGTGGCGTACTGCCTATGCATCTCTGGTCAAGCTGCTCCTATGGGTCGTGCCAGCGGTCGTTTATGCTCGATACCTCCGCGGACCGGAGCCAATGGGCTATCTGGGAATTTCTAATAATCCCAACAAGGGGCAGTGGCTGTGGTCGCTCTCCATCTGGCCACCCACATGCGCTCATATTGCAAACAACGTCCTTTCATCGTTATTATCCCCCGGACAATAACAGAGTTCCTTGGGCGTTGCGGTAGCGCTACAGAAGAACTTCAAGTGACTATTTCATAAGGGAAATATATGGATGCCGTTTTTCGGACAGTCGCACTCCTCGTGATATCGAACACTCGGGCATGGTATCGGCGCTCGGGTCTATCAGAAAACGTCACTTGCAGGGCAGCCATTTTTGGCCATCACGAGGTTTTGGGGATAGGTCCACCAGGTGCGGATCGCGGAAAGACCCGCCTACGATGTCAGACGGGTGCCCCGAGGAAACCCTCGTGGAAGAAAACCGGTTTGTATTCCCGTTCCGTAACCCACCGGATCGCGGCGTCTAAACGTTCAAAATGATCGGGCACGTAATGCAAATAAAATGGCCAGAATCTACTTCCCGACGATTTTCAAAGCGACTTCGACGGCACGCCGGCCGTCTTCCGGAGTGATGGATGGCTGCCGGCCCTGGATCATGCAATCGACGAAGTGCTCATCCATCTGCATGTGCCCCCAAACCCGGTGCCCGCCACCTTCCCGGAAGTGCCATTCCGACTTGCCCGGATCTTCGGCGAACAGAATCAACTCGTTATTCCAGTTGGCTTTGATCGAGTGTGTGTTGTCGCCGATTACTTCCAGAACGGACGTGCTGCACATATGGGCAACGGATCCACTTGTCTGCAAGTTCCCGATCACGCCGCCGGGAAAACGGTAGTTGACGAAGGCGTTATAGCCAAGCGTGCCACCGAGTTTTTCGATCGGAAAATGTTCCACATTGGCATCGATCTGGATGAAATCCTCACCGGTGAGCCATCGCATCAAGTCGATGGACCAGACTGACAGCGTGAAGAGTGGCCCGCCCGTTTCCTCCAGGTTCCAAACCCACGCTCCGGGTGGCCACTGAAAGGCCAGGTCGGCCGCCGGGATCCATTCCCGGTACATGATGGCGGTCGGTTTTCCTAGTTCGCCCTGGTCGATCAGTTCCTTGGCTTTCAGGTAATTCGGCGTGAAACGGAAGTTCAAGCTCGGCATCAGCGTGCAACCGGAATCCTTCGCCGCCTGCAAAATTGAATCGACTTCTTGCATCGTGGGGGCCAATGGCATTTCGCAGATCACATGCTTACCGGCATGGAAAGCATCGATGGCAATCGCAGCGTGATGTTGGGTTGGGGCCGAGACGACGACGATGTCGACATTGGGATCTTCGAGCATTTTCCGATAATCCGTGTATGTCGCTGGAACGTCGTGCTTCTTCGCCTGTTTGTCCAGGGCCATCTCATTGACATCCGAGATCGCCACCAAATCAGCTTGTTTCATTTTTCGAAAAGCCGGCAAATGGGCACCCGCGCCGACAAAACCAAGACCAACAACACCAACGCCAACTTGAGCTGCCATTTAGAATCCTCCGTTTTGTTTGTTGCACGAATCAGGGTGTGTCCAAAGACCTCCTTTAATATGACGCAATCATCATCTGTCACGGAATATACCAAAACCATTAGGTCCTATGCCAGTCTTCCCCCCAGAATAGAATATCGACTCCCGATGATGTGAATTCGATCCATGGCTAGTTCCCGATTGGTTTCCCCGCATGGTGCCATCAATAGCCACTTGTTGACTGAATAGAGGCCCAACATGGTATATTATCAATGGATCTACCAAAGCGCAGCTATCCGTCACGTCACAGGAGGCAACTCAGGTGCGTGGGCAAAATCTCGACAGCATTTTCTATCCCAACAGAATCGCTGTGATTGGCGCCAGTGACCATCCAAATCACCGTGGTTCGACGGTGATGCGCAATCTCCTCGGTGCGGGTTGCAAGCGTCCCATCTATCCAGTGAATTCGGATCAGGAATCGGTGCATGGGATCCATGCTTATTCACGAGTCATCGAACTCCCCAAGATACCCGACCTGGCGATTGTCTGCAGTGATGCCCACCAGACACCGGCGATTGTCGCCGAGTGTGGAGCTGTTGGGATCCCGGGCATGGTGATTTTGTCCAAAGGGTTCAGCGAGATTGGGCCGGAGGGCAAGGCATTAGAGGACCAGCTCCGTAACGAAGCCCGACGGTATCCACGCATGCGCGTTATCGGCCCCAACAGTTACGGGATTGTCATCCCGCGATTGCAGCTGAACGCAAGCTTCGCTCGGCACACACCCGAACCGGGGCAGCTCGCATTCATTTCACAGTCCAAGGGTTTATGTGCCTCGATGCTCGATTGGGCATACTCCGACCGTATTGGATTTTCTTATTTCGTATCGTTGGGGAATGCCATCGACGTCAGTTTCCATGATTTGATCGATTATTTCGGGAACGACCCGGAGACACTTGGACTGATGCTTTACATTGTATCGATCCGTGATGTTCGCGCGTTCATGTCCGCGGCCCGTGCTTTCTCGCAGAATAAACCGATCGTCGCCTTCAAATCGGGAAGGTTCGCGAAGTCCGCCGAAGCTGCTGCATCGCATACCGGGGTCATGGTCGGTGAGGATGCCGTCTATGATGCCGCATTCCAGCGGGCTGGGATTGTGCGGGTTTCGCAAATCGATGATATTCTGGATTGCGCTGAATTATTGTCGCGCCAACGAACGCCCCGCGGCGCTCGGTTGGGAATCATTACGAACGCCTGGGAGCCGGGAGTGGCGGCTGTGGATGCATTGCTGGCTCGGGATGGGACGCTCGCCTCGCTTTCGGCGGATACAGTCCGGCAGTTGGATCAGCTTTTTCCATCGAATCTGGCGCACGATAATCCGGCCCACATGCCGCGAAATGCAAGTCCCGAAGAGTATGCCCAGGCCACCCGAATCCTTCTGAAAGATCCCCACCTCGATGTGGTGCTGATCATTTTGACACCTCGGCGGTTGGCGGATCCCACGGTCACCGCGGATGCCGTCGGAAAGGTTGCCCAAAAATCGTCCAAACCGGTCCTCGCCGCCTGGATGGGTGGGCAGGCGGTCCAACAGGGAATCCAGATTCTCAACCAGGCCGGCGTCTCTGCTTACAACACGCCCGAACATGCCATCCGGGCCTTCATGTATCTTATTTCCTATGCCCGTAACAAGGAAATCCTTTACGAAACACCTCGCGACATTCCTGTCTCATTCACGCCAGATCGGAACATGCTACGAGAATTCCTCAGGAACCATCCGCAAGAGCTCCTATCTGAGTGCGAATCGAAAAGGTTGTTGGAAAGTTATGGGATTCCGATCACCCATCCACAAGTGGCCCATTCGGCGGAAGAGGCTGCCAAGATCGCCCGCCAGATTGGACTGCCAGTTGTCCTGAAGATCCTGTCGCCTCAAATAACGCGCAAACACGAGGTGCAGGGGGTTGCACTCGACCTGGCCACGGAACAGTGCGTTCGAGTCCACTATGAACGGATTATCGCGAATACCAAGAAGTATCGGCCAGATGCCGATATCGAGGGGGTAACGGTTCAGAAAATGGTTGCTGATCCCACGGGCGTCGAACTGATTCTTGGGATGAAACGGGATGCCAACTTCGGCGCGGTCATCATGGTGGGAATGGGCGGGATCGCCACCCAGGTGATTTATGACCAGGTCCTTGGACTTCCGCCTCTTAATGAACGGTTGACGCGGCGGATGCTCGAGTCTCTCAAGGCATGGCCTTTGTTACTCGGCTATCGCGGGAGACCGGCCGTTCATATCGATCGGCTCATCGAAATCCCAATGCGGCTTTCCTACCTGGTCGCGGATCATCCGGAGATCAAGGAGCTGGACATCAATCCAATCCTCGCCACTTCGGACAACGCGATCGCGCTGGATGCTTGTATTCGAATCGATCGGGAACAAGTTGGGCATCCGTCAAGGCCTTACTCCCATCTCACGATTCTGCCTTA
>JAFGFZ010000259.1 GCA_016930815.1 Pirellulales bacterium
GCCAAGCCCGCAACCCAAAAGGACTTGCAAACATGCGCGCACCACGCGCGCATTTCACGGACAAAGACTCTATTAAGCTTTGGAGCAAACCAAGGACGATCTCGTGCCTGGTATTATGGCGCGAGAGATTGCTGCTGTCCACGGGCCGTGTTATATTTGCCGCGCCTCTTCCAATGGAATCTTATGGGTTACGTTCGTTAAATCATCTGGAATGATTTTATCCTTTTCCAAGCCTCTGAGGAGAATCGCATGAACAGATATTGGCCCAGTGAATTATTGGTATGGTTCTCGTGCCTGATCATATTCCTTCTTGGTCCTCGAGATTCAGTGGGCAGTGATCTCATGGATCCCGGAATTAAGGGATTCTTTGGGAGCGTACCCGACAAGTTCCTCGAATATGAAGTTATTTTGAAACCGGATAAAAACGAACCGGAATGGTGGGCTGGTGCCCCTTCGGTGGTCCAGGATCGGAATGGTGCATTTTGGCTGGCCTGCCGCATGCGGACGGCCGATGCGCCGCGCGGCCTGCGCGGTTACGAAATCCGAATTCTTCGGAGCGAGGATGGAATCCATTTCACGAAAGTCCATGGAATCAAAAGAGAGGATGTTCCTATCGCCGGCTTCGAGCGGCCAGCCTTGATCATCGATCCAAAAACAGGACTTTTCAAACTCTATGCGTGCGGCCCTTGGAAAGACAATCGCTGGTCCATTCTTAAATTTGATGATGTGGGCGATCCGGCCCAATTCAAACCGATGACTGCGAAGCCTGTCATCGAACCGCTGCCGAAATCGTATGATCGGGATATCATTGCGTCGGAATACAAGGATCCGTTTATCATTCACGCTGAAAATTCCTACCACTGTTATGTCATAGGCGTCGTCCGGGGCACCGAACGTATTTTTCATTTCCAAAGTGAGGATGGCCAGAGATGGTCACCCGTTGGCAATCCCTACGAGTCAATAATGGACCTGACCGGCTGGCATGACTTTTATGTCCGTCCCGCCAGCGTTCTACCGCTAGGCCCAGGATATCTTTTTATCTACGAAGGTTCTCATGTCCGTTGGTACGATCCGGTCTACAACATTGCGACCGGCCTGGCCTTCACATTTGACTTGCACTCCATCACGGACCTGACTCCGGACTCCCCGTTGATCAAAAGCACGACTCCCAGCGAGCAGTTTCACACATGGCGTTATTCCCACTGGATGCACGTGAAGGACGAAATCTGGATTTACGCGGAAGTTGCCTGCCCCAACAACACCCACGAGATCCGCCTCTTTCGGTTCCAGAGATCGGAACGAGTCAGATGATACCACCCTGTTGCGGCCAGGCCCCCGTTGTGGCCGGTCTCCTGACCAAGCCACAGGTTGTAGCTATTACGGGGTGGTAATGCGGGTCTCGGAGAGACCCGCCTACACTATGCTGTGGCCGGTCTCCTGAGCGAGTCTTGGTTGCGGCCTCCGGCCGCTCTAAAGTGCACCAGGCGCCATCGCTCATTTCAATTGGATGCGCGCAAAGCTGATGGTTGTTCCCGAGCCTTCCCGAATCCCGAGGACATCGAGTGCCTTCGATGGCGTTGATCCGGCTCGGGCTGTGGCGGTCATCAAGATATGGAACGGCCTCTCCAACGGAACTCGCACCGATTCGCCAACGGATCCATCCGGTAGAATTTCCAGCAATCGGTTCTCCGATACGATTTCCAAGCCGCTGGCGAAGAGGTTCTCGCCAAGACGCACAAGGCATGTCGATCCGTGACACCACATCGGTCCAGCACCGTTGTCCGCCGGCTCGTATTGGTAAATATCCTCCTCGATTTCTACTGTCGGCCGCAGGGTGTCATCATAGCTAGCACCTGCGACCGGAGCGAATATAAGGAACAAAATCACACATGGGATGGAACTTTTTTTCATATCAAAATGCCATTCGAGGTAATTTTACAATCCATTTAGGAAGGATGGGATCGGAAATTTCCAAATTATTTTATCCGAAAGTATGTCCGATTCGGCAGAAAAAAACGTTAATAGTTGATTAGGGGATGTGTAGAGTTGATTCTGGATAACCGATCTCGTTACGTCTTTTTTTTCTCCGAATGTTTCGTTTGCCAGGATGAATGCGTTGTTTGTTGAACTTAGATCGGATTCGAGTTATCCTGAATAATTGATCGTATCATATCGTAATCGCCTAACGCGGCGAATGCCGCAACCAAGTGTAGGCGGGTCTCTCCGAGACCCGCAAAGCCACCTCATCATAGCATCCTGTAAGATGCGCGCATCTTACACGGTAAGACTCTAATGAAATCACACACGATGAAAAATCTTCTCATTCGATTGGAACTTGCAGGCCTTGTCTTGGCTTGGTTTTCGATGGCGGCGATGGCCGATGTCAATGTCCTTTATCACGATCCTCCGGGTGGCTGGACGTATTCCTACCTCGGCGAGGGCGACTCGTATAACGGTTTTTGGAACGACTCCATCAATCGATTTGAAGATGTCCGTTTCGGACAACTGGACGGGACCTGGGACAGCTACAACGGCCTCGAGCAGTGGGACCACTACACGGGCGGCGGGGCATATGACTATCGGATTGGCACGGTAATCGCTCCTGACGGACAAGGGATCGGCTCTCCTCCAGGCGGGATTCTCGCGGTCGACGATAGCAATGGAGACGGCACGAAATATCTGCGTGTCCAGGATCCGGGCGATCCCAACGGTTATGGCTGGGAGCATAGCAATCTGTCTCAGACCAACAAGAAACTTTGTTTTGTCCATGATATGTCCAGCCAAGGAATGGAGAATCTATCGATCCTCGATGATGGCATAACAATTTCATTTCGCGCCCGTCTGTCAACGGCCGCCGCCGATCCGGATGCCCCACTCGATCCCGCATACCCCTATGGTGGTGGCGGTCCACTCACCTGGCCGACCGGAGGCGACGGCAATGTTATCCAGAACCAAGGATTCGGGATGTTCGGCGTTGGGCAATTATTACCAGAGCCTCCAGGTTCTTATGATATTGGCAGCCAGATCGGTTTTTCACTGGCGCTCAATAACGATCTTGCAGAGGGGAATGCTGGCGGACTCGGCAGCGGCTTGATCATGAACAATCTCGTTCATGATGACATGCTTGGGAAAACGGAGGTCGACACGAATGAGAATTCGACCAATATCGTACCGATTGACGAGCAGGCCATGACGGAGTGGCGCGAGTTTTGGATTACCATCGAAGCCAACGACTCGACACCTGGCAACGGCACGCACACCGTCCATGTCTTCATGGATGGAAGCGAAACTCCCCAGACCTTCTATGTCACCGCCGGCTATATGTTCTCTTCAATGGTCAATCAGTACTACGGCCTCAGTCATAGCTTTCTGCAGATGGCAAACTCGAACACCGAGAAAAGTTCCGCGATTGACATCGATTATTTTTCGTATAAGGAGGGCGTTATTGCTCCCACTTCCGCGGGAATTCCGGGCGATTTTGATTATGATGGTGATGTTGATGGAAATGATTTTCTCGTTTGGCAACGGGGAGAATCACCTAATTCCTTAAGTGCTTCGGATCTGACAAATTGGCAACTGAATTTTGGTGCCGTGCCAGGCGTGGCGAGTACGACGGCGCTTGCTATTCCAGAACCGGCGACTTTTTTGCTGGGCGTTCTTTGTATGATTGCATTGGGCTATAAGCACGCATACAAGAAAGTTTGCGGGATCCCATATGTAAGTTGACGAAAGTCTCATTTCTTGTTTTAGTAATAATATATTCTTATCAGAGCTTCTTTTAGAACAACATTTGCAGGATCCATAATCGTGACACGTTGTTAGTGTTTTGTTTTTGTTCCCGATGCATACGGAGGTAGACTAATGAGTTGGCAACTAAGGTTTGGCGCAGTTCTGGCTGCGTTCGCTCTCGTGGCGGCGTGCGGGCCGGCCCAAGCGACCAGTGTTCTTTATTCAAGTTATGAGGCCGCCATGGGCGGCTGGGATTACTGCTTAACCGGCGACGCGGCGCTCCCTGGAACTCCGCAAGGTTTCGATTCGCTCGATGGTAGCTGGGACTTCACCAACGGTTCGAGCAGTTGGGATGGGACTGCCATCGGTGCCGGTGCTCCAGGAGGCGTGGGAACGTATACTGCCACCGACGGCACCCAATACCTGCGAATTCAGGACGCCGGCGACCCAGGCGATCACGGAATCCCAAATCCGGACAATGGTAACATCTTCTTAGGCCGTCCGATCAGTTCGGATATTTCGCTCTTGGATCATGGGGTGACCATCTCGTTCCGGGCCCGCGTCCCGATGGC
>JAFGFZ010000032.1 GCA_016930815.1 Pirellulales bacterium
AGTTCGTCAACATCCCCATCGAAATCAAGATCTCCTTCGTTGAACGGCCGACCTCCATTCCCAATGAATCGCACGAATCCAGTTTCCACTTGGCCATTTGTAATATATTGGAATACGATATCCTGCTCGTTGGGATTTTGAATCCACGTCCCAGCGTTGCCGAGATTAATCGACGTACCGGCTGCTAACGTGGTGCCAGTGCCGGTGTTGAGATCGGCTTCGCTAAGGTCGCCGTGCGCACCGGTTTGGGTCAATTCACTCCAGATATTTGCAGCATCAACTGCGCCACCATTGTTCGCATCATAATTCTCGGCAATGGACAGCCAGTTGTCTGGGGAGAGTGCTTCGAATGCAGACGAGATCACATAACCTGAGATAGGAACTGGTGCAGACGTACCATTGCGGAGTGTCATACCGCCGGTATTGCGATCGATGGTGACGGACAGAGTAGGCTCGTCCGTGCTCACTTTGATATTATCAACCGCCCACCACCAATCGTTACCGGCATTTGTCAAACCAAATTGAACGATCATGCTGCCTCCAGCTGGATTATCAATGGGGATCGATATGAGCTCGTTCACACGAGTAAGAGAACTCTCCCCGCCGCTGTTGACTGAGTTTAGAGTCAGCACATTCAAGAAGGTAGATCCGCCGTTAAAAGAAACGTTGACCTGACCTGTCATGCCATCATATGGTCGAAAGCTCGAATCGAAATTGAGAAAAACGGAATTTGCATTGACACCTGTCAGATTGATGGATGGTGTTGTGATAAAAACATTGAAGAGATCGGGTTCCACTCCTGGAGTTTGGTCGTCGTATTCATCAGGATCGGCGACCATTACAGTCCCTTGAGCCCGCGTGAACATCGACCGATCCTGATCCTCAGCTGTGGCAATCCACGATTCTCGATTTAGAAAGGTCCAACCGAAGAATTCATCAGGACCAACATCAGGATCCGCAGGATCAGCTGCTGGTGTTGTTGTATTGTCGCGAATCCATCCAGGTGGTGGGATATCGGTCCAATCGAGTCCGATTCCACCGCTCTCACTATTGGAAACAAACGGATCAAGGGCCAAACTCTCAAAATCTTGCGTTAGGAGGACGACGGCATTTGCCTGGCTGCAAACCAGCAGGAAGCCTAGGATGGCCATCGTATGAATGGCGATCTTCATTGAGCTTGCAACGCAACCATGTGCCATGCTTGTCTTAGAATACTTCATGCTCATTACTCATCACCTCGAAAAGGGGAAAAGCGGTCGTACTCAACGAACATCGGATGCCTGACTCATTTCATCGCCTGATTCCCTGCAATTTAGTTTTCTTCAAAACGTAGGCCTCTGTGCTCTAGCCAATTCCCTAGGGTGGCGAATACGTATCGCCAATCCGGTTGTCATTTCTTTGGCATAGATTGGCCAGCAGCGCTGGACTAATTGATTCTACCAGAAATTGAACGGAACTATCTACAAACAGGAACATGGCACCTCCCGGATGGTAGCTGCCCCAGCCGCATCCAGACTGCCAGTTGTAGCCAATCATGATTTCATTGTTGATGCCCCACACGGAGGACGCGATCCCCCAGGAACTCATCCACGGAACCACATCGGAACAGCCGGGCTGGCCGGAGCCAGGATCAGCGTAACGAACCTCACCGACATGGATGGTTTGAGAGGTTCCATCGGGAACCTGATTCGTGGAGATGTGGTTTGGCCACATATCAAGCATGCCGGGGCCACCAGGGTTGTGACCATGATACCAGCCGCGGTTAGCCTCAGGTGTGTTGCCAAAGATGCACGGGCACGCCCGGTCGTGGAGGCAGAGTCCACAACTAGCGGTGATGTCATAATCCATTGGCGCCGTGGCGACGGGGCCGGCGTTTCCAAAGTAGGAGGCAATTGCCGTTTGTTCCGGGCCGGTCCACATTTGGCCACTCCAGAAACCAGTATTTTGCTTAACCCAGGGAGATGGCTCGCTGGGGCAGACATAGTCCTGCACCACGTGCTGTTGGAGTGGAGAATTCTCCCAGTCTCTCGCTGGATAGCAACTATTGCTCACGCTGCTGTTCGCCAAGGGCACGATTTCCTCGTAAAGTGCCTCGTATTCCAAGTGGGGCAAGATCATCGTCCGCCAGGTCTGCGGGTGCCGCGGGTGGGGTATGCCCGCTTCGCAATCACCATCCGCAGCACCATACGGGAAACCACCATGGGTATCATGATAATTGGCAAAAGCGATGCCGATCTGGTGGAGTTTGTTTTGACACGATGACCTTCTTGCCGCCTCGCGCGCCGCTTGCACCGCCGGTAGCAGTAGAGCAACCAAGATACCGATAATCGCAATCACCACAAGCAGTTCAATGAGTGTGAAAGCGTCTTTCGACTCGATTTGTTGAATCCGGAACACGGTTCAAGTCTCCTAACTCGATTTCGATGTATCCTGGATGGTTATCATCTACTATATCGGACAAACCGGACGTATCCGGATCCGCGTACTTTTCCGGTATTATCATCCGCTGTTGTTTGAACCCGCCTGTTGTTTCCAACTCGACACGACTTCTAGGTGGCCCTACCGCCTGTTCGTGAGCGAGAATGATGATGTCGTATCCGCCCTTTTGGACACCATCCCCTGGTTTGAGGGACGATAGCTCAAACCTGCCGTCCGGACCAATGACACCTTGGGCTTGCCGCCCTCCGGGACCCGATGCAGGCAAGTAAACAATCGTTCCTCCTGGAAGTGGCTTGTTGTTGTACAATACCTTTCCACGGACCTGAACCATGTCGGGCAATCCACTCGTTCCGCAGCCAACCAGGAACTCGAGGAACAGCCCGAACAGAAGCAAAATGTTCCAAAGATTCCACTGGATCATTAACAAGTACTCTACAGACGACTGGTAAAAGGATCGCCCATGGAATTGAACCAGATAATCGCAGTATCCTTGCTATGTCTCATTGTAACCAAGTATCGTGGAATATATATACAGAAACTGAGTATCTAGACCTGAAAAGTGGGCTGTCCTATACGCGAAGAGGAAGGAGCGATGTCATGAGGGTGCGCGTGTTGCTTTGGGCCTTGGTCGTGCTATTTGGAATTTGTCACGGCACGGCATGGACCGAGGAGCCATTATTCCCGTTTGTGATCTCGTATGACGCGCCGGATAATGTAACGAATGTATCCAAATGGATTGAACGACCGGCTGGAAGTCATGGATTCATTCGTGTCAAGGATGGGCGACTGGCGACCGATACCGGGCCGATCCGTTTTTGGGCAACCAACTTCTGCTTCGATGCATGTTTTCCGGATCGGGATCAGGCCGAGCGCGTTGCGGCACGGTTGGCTCGGCTGGGGATCAATTGTGTCCGTATGCATCACATGGACTCGCGATCGATCTGGGGTAATCAACCGGACAAGATGACAATCGATCCCGAACAACTCGATCGGCTTGACTACTTGATTTACCAGCTCAAGTTGCATGGTGTTTATACGAACATCAATTTGCACGTCTCGCGATGGTTGGATGAAGCCGAAGGATTCGTCGCGCGGGAGCAACGGCCCAACTACGATAAGGGGCTCGGCAATTTCGAGCCTCGGATGATCGAACTCCAGAAAAAGTACGCGCGGGATTTACTTAGGCATGTGAATCCTTACACGAAGACGGCATATGCCGAGGAACGTGCGGTCGCCATGATAGAGATTTCCAACGAGGATGCCCTGTTTGCCGTATGGGGCTGGGGCGACCTCGATTCCTTGCCGGAACCGTATGCCACCACGTTTCGCCAGCTCTGGAACAAGTGGCTGAAAGAAAAATACTCGAACACGGAGAAACTCCGCCAGGCCTGGAATGTCGGTGAGTGGCCGCTAGGAGCTGAGATACTCACCAACGGGGACTTTTCCGAACCGCTTCGCGACACCTGGTCCATGGAACGTGATGATGCGACGGACGCCACATGGTCGACCGGGAAGAACGGGCCTGGTGGAATGCCGATACTTCGGGTCGTGGTCGCCAAGCAGGGAACCGTCTCATGGCGCCCGCAGATCAGTCAGGCCGGATTGGCCGTCAAGGAAGGAAATCCCTACACGATCACCTGCTGGCTCCGAGCCGACGATCCACGGCGAATTGAGTTGAATTGCATGATGGCCCACGAACCATGGCAGCGGCTCGGCTTCTCGTCGAGCGCCGATGTGGGGCCCGAGTGGAAGGAATTCCGGTTCTCATTCGTCGCCACGCAAGATGATTCCAACGCACGAATCACAATTACCAACCTCAAACCGGGCACGTACGAGCTCGCCGGCTTTTCGATGCGGCCGGGTGGAATCGTCGGCTTGGAGAAAGAAGAGCGGCTCGAAGATACAAGCGTGCCAGTGCTTCGCCACGGGCAACTCAACTTGACCGAGGCCGCGCGCCGCGACTTTGTCGATTTCCTCTGGGACACGGAGCGGGACTACTGGTGGGGTATGTACCGGTTCTTGAAAAAAGAGTTGAAGGTACGGCCGATAGTTTCCGGCACGCAACTCAACTACAGTCCGGTGCACATCCAAGCAGGCCTGGACTACATCGATGCCCATTCTTACTGGAACCATCCCAGTTTTCCGGGCAGGCCGTGGGATTCCCAGAACTGGTATATCCGCAACGTGGCGCTGGTGAACGATCCGGGAGGAACCCTCGCCGGACTCGCCGCGCGGCGCGTCAAGGGCATGGCATACACGGTGAGCGAATACAACCATCCGGCCCCGAACGTCTACGCGGCGGAGGGTTTCCCGATGATTGCTGCCATTGGGGCTTTTCAATCATGGGATGGGATCTTCCCATTCGCCTACTGCCATAACTCCGACTTCGAGCCGAGCCGAATTGATAGTTTTTTCGATATCAAAGGAGACACGCCCAAGATCGCCCACATGCCGGCCTGCGCTGCTTTGTTCCTCCGCGCCGATGTCGCGTCGGCGAAGCGGACCTTGACAGCAGGCCTTACTGCCGGAAAGGAACGCGAGCTACTGCACCGCACGCTCAGCGCGTGGAACCTAACGGCCGGCCATTTGAATCTGGATCCGCGGTGGTCGCTGCAACACGGGATGGCGCTCGACCTGGAATGCGAATCAACGCCCGGTCCGCGTAATATTCCCGAAGGCAAAACGGATTGGGTCTCCGATACGGGCCAGCTATGCTGGGATGGATCGCAGCCGGGAGCCGGATATTTTATCGCCGACACGCCCCGCACGAAGCTCTTCACGGGCTTTGTCCGTGGCCGTACCTTCCCGATCGGTGAACTAACTCTGAAAATTGGTGCAACAAGACTCGATTGGGCCACTCTCTCCATGGTTGCTGTGGATGGCAATGGATTTGACCGCCCGGGCCGGATTCTGATTACCGCCACCGGCTGGGTGCAAAACACTGGAATGGAGCTAAAAAATCTTGGCGAGGATCGAGTGACGCTCGGTAGAAATTGGGGGACGGAACCGGTCCTCTGCGAGGGGATTCCAGCTGAAATCGTAATGCCTGTCCAACCGGATCGTATTCGTTGCTTCCCATTGGACGAATCCGGCAACCGTCGCCCCGCCGTCCCGGTCAACGACCACGATGGCCAAGCGATGATTGTCCTTGATCCAAAACACCGAACGATCTGGTATGAGTTGGAGGTGCGCTAGA
>JAFGFZ010000033.1 GCA_016930815.1 Pirellulales bacterium
AAAAAAAGCCCCCCGTGCGGACGTTGGACATCACCACACAGAGGGCCTACGCCGCGGGTACATGTCCAACGCTTCGTGCGGCGACCCTGTCAAGACTTTGAAATCGCATCCTTGAACAGCGAAGCGACCATTCAAGAAGGACCCAAATTCCAGACATGATAAATATACCACTGCTGGGCCCGTTTGTCAAACTTGGAGGGTGAAGGATCTGGATCCTGCGGGAACCTTTCGACTCGGTCGCTAACCCAACCGATCAATGGCTTCGGCGAGCATGTTGGGGAGATCACGGAGTTGGCGGAGATCGTCGGCAACTCTGGGATGCACAAAGATGCGAACGCGTTTGACATAATCATCGAATTGTTCACGAGCAAGGGTTCGGATGACTGGTGACACGTCACCGAACCGGCGGTAGCAGTTCTCTTTCGGAAAATAGACATCGATATCAAATTCAACTTCATGTTCCACGGGTGGGGCATCGATCAGAATCTCATGGGGCGCGATCACGCGTGCCAGTGACGTACTGGCAATGAGGGCGAATTGTTCCGCGCAGGCGGCTAGCCACGGGAAAGGCCGGCGGGCCAGTCGCTGGTACAATTGCGGTGTTTGAAAGAGGCTGTATTGGGCAAGCCGTTTGTAAAGTCGCCGAGTTGATCCGAAAAGGCCATCCAAAAGTTCACCGGCTGGGCCATGACTGGCCGCCTCGCGGATCGCGGAAGTCCAGGGCACCTCGGTTAAACGAAAGAGGCCATCCAGGTCGAGGGCGCCCTGGAGCATATAGAATGCCCGTTGCAACATGGCTGTGGCCGACCGGACCGCATGATGCCAGTAAACTTCACTGAACATGACATAGCGGGCAAACGCCATCATTTCGGCTGCCGTCTTGCCTTTGTCGGATATCGCGATGGCATCTCCCGCCTCGTTCAGGCAGAGGCTTTGAATCAACCTCGATCTGTCATAATTGTGGCCATAAGGGACTCCGGCATGAAGGCTATCTCGAGCCAGATAGTCCATTTTGTCGATATCGATTGGTCCGGATAAAATGCTTCGCAGAATGCAAGCCGAACGATCGCGTGGCTTTCCTGAAAGTACGGCAACGACATCTCGCGGCTGGAAACCCCAGTCATCCCGGATCGCATCCGCAACCTCACCCTCCAAAAGAAAGCTATTCGCGAAGAGCTCATGGTCCGGCACACCAGATAAATGCATGTCCTCGATGGCATGGCAGAACGGCCAATGGCCCAAATCATGCAGCAGTGCGGCCACGATGAGCCGTTCCGCGTCGTGTGGTGTCACGGCCGAATTGAAACGCTCATCCACCGCCAAATGCCGTAAGTAGAGTAATGCCATCTTGTAGACACCGAGAGAATGCTCAAACCGGTTATGGTTGGCTCCGGGGTAAACCAGTCCGACCAGTCCCAGCTGGCTGATCCGCGCAAGTCGATGAAACTCCGTGGTATCAATGAGCTGCCGGACTCGCGGCGAGATCGGGACATCGAGCTGCAAAGGGATCCGTATCAGCCCACTGGGTGCATTCAGACCTGTGAGTTCTGGTATGTCGAGCAGCGTGCGCATCCCCCGAATCCGTTCCGCTAGAGTATTGGCTGGCCCATGGTTAAACAGAGCAGGACTGTCACAAGTACATAGAGGGCATAATGGAAAAAGGCGCTTCCCGGATCCAGATCATAGATGACATAGGCCAAAAAGGTCCCAAATCCTAGAAATGGAACGGCCAGGATGATGGCCTGAAACAAAACCGCAGACGCATCGGTTGTCGTGTCACCCCATAGTTTCCACTTAACGAAGCAAAAGAGTCCCCAAAGGATGGCATATACCAAACCACACACGGCAGTCCGAATCAGCAGGGGCCGTCCGCGATATGCCTCCAGCTCAGGATCCCGCAAAAAAGTATATCCGGCCCATGCAATGGGTGGGCCGAGTACGATAGCCCCCAATACCAGGAGGACGATTCCTTTTTCCTGCATCCCTCGCAGCAGCCATGCGATTCCAAAAAGGGTTCCCGCGGCAACGAGGACGGCTACCAGAATCCACGGCTGGAATATCGTATCCTTCCGCGCGATTGGTTTGAGAATTGGCCGGCCTTTCGAGTCGAGAGCCCCTCGTTCGGAATGTTCCGGAACATGGACAACCACCTGCTCGCTCAGCTTCGGCACGTGGATCGTGGCCTTGCATTTTGGGCAAGAGCCCTCTTTTCCGGCAAATTTTTCGCTCACCCGAAAACGCGTGTGGCAGCCCGGACAGGTTACATGAATGGGCATGGTCGCGACTCAAGCATCATGATGAAATGGATCATCCAAACAAACATCTTCAGTTTCCGCGCCATGTGCTGGCAAGTCAACGGCACCAGGAAAAGTATGGGATTCCGAGTTGTCCTGTGGATTGGTGCGTGATTCGGGCACGCATCGATGGCTGGGCAACTGGCGCATACCATTTGATGCCTTCCATCCGCCAGATTAAGATAGAACTAGAAGCCGATCCACCCTTTGTCATCGTGACGGAATCGCAAGTTTCGGCAATTGACTGAAGGTGGCATCACCCATGTAACCTGCGGGAAACGATTCGCCCACGTGTGGCGAGCTTCCGATGCGCGGCCTGGACCCTTGGCCACGCCGCGGTCTGGCGATCGGATCCTCTTCGAGGCTGAATGAAAGATCAGGCAAGATGGCAATTGAAATCCATTGCCCGAACGGCCATAAATTGACCTGCCCTGATCATTTCACGGGCACACACGTCAGATGCCCCCAATGTGGCAGCCTGACCGAAATGCCCCCCCATTTACGTCCCCAGCCGAGCGATTTCCAGCATCCCTCGGAGCCGCATCCGTCTGATTCATCCGATAGTCATATCGATTTGGAACACGTTCCCCACTCGGATGAAGCACCAACTCAGAAGCAGAAACGAGCTCCCTTTGCTTCCAACCAAATCTCTTTCCTCTGCCCAAACGGGCATAAGTTGAACGCCCCCTTGAATCTCCAAGGGCGTATTGGCCAATGTCCCCATTGCCATGTGAAGTTCCGAATCCCAGTTCTTCCGGGCAGTTCACCCAATGGTGCATCCCGCGCCCCAGCGGACACACCACCCCCTGCACATGCGTCTTCGGTACCGGGTTCCCCTGCCGGAGGACCGGCCGACGACACCTTCAGCCCATCGGCAGGTCTCCCTGAGTCTCCAGACGCTGGCCCGATTTCATCGCAAATTTCCGAGATTTCCCCAGATGAAATCCGTGAAATCGCGCCGGCCATGATGGAAATGCCGCCTCCTAAAACGGATCGCGAAATCCCGGCCACAGCTTCCAGTCCCATTGGATCGCTGCTATCGGTCTTTGAAATCCTCTGGGAAGAACAAGCCCACGGCGCGGTCGTTGAGATCCACCTCGACGAGGGCGTTGTCGTCACCCCGGATTGGTGGGCAAAAAAACTCTCCAATACCCGATATGGAGTCTTTGCGCTTGAAAACCGCGATGGATCCTATCAAATGGAGGCAATTGCGTGGGAACGTGTCCAACGCGTCATCGTGCGGAATATCCCGGAACTTCCCGGCGGCCTCTTTGAGTAATCCCCCCGCTATTCCGATTCCCGCAAGTCATTTTCATTGAGGATCCGGACCCCCTTGGCTAGGAGCGTTTCGATGGCCATTTCGATATTGTCGACCATCAGAGCCACTGCCGGTCGGTCGTGCGGCCGTACGAACAATGGATAAACCTGCATCAGGTTGACCTCCGCCTGCAACAGGGCAGTACAGACCTTGAGCAATGGCTGCGAGGCGTTGGGCATCTCAATTCCAATCAAATCCGATTCGACGATTGCCAAACCAGCCCGCTCCAAAATTTCCCGACCCTGCTCTGGATCGCTGAGTAAAAATCGTACAACTGCGTATTCGGACGAATCCGCGATCGATAAGGCGACAATCTGAACACGGCTTCCTTCAAATCGACGTATGACTTCCAGGAGTTGACCGACCCGGTTCTCAAGGAATACGGTAAACTGCCGGATCGCTTGGTAGTCCCGGCCGCGTATTGTCGCATAGGTGGTTCCGGAGTCTTCTCCGCTACTCATGTCGGATTATCCTGTACTGCAAGGGCCGTACTCGATTCACCAACAGATGGGCGATCGTTGCGGCAGGGAAAAGGGATGAAAAGGATCATGGCATGGAAATGTAAGCATAGGCCAGATCGGGACTTTGGTCAACTATAGAAGATACCAGGCAACCAAAATATTTCCACCGTCTTCGCATGGTTGGAAGGAATGAATGGAGAAAGGATTATGCACTCGCACCATGAAATCGCAATTCGCGTACGCTACCATGAAACCGACGCTCAAGGTCACGTGCACCATGCGATCTATTTTCATTATTTTGAACTCGGGCGAACCGAACTCCTCCGAGTTGCCGGATATGACTATGCCGACCTCGAGCGGAATGGCGTCTTCCTGGTCGTCACGGAGGTAGCGTGCCGGTACTATCAGCCGTGCCGCTTTGGTGATACGCTGCGACTGGTGATTGAAACCACCGCGATCCGCGGTGCTCGCATGCGGCACATTTATCACCTCTATCGCGACGAAATTCTGCTGGCAAAAGGTGAGTCAACCATAGGTTGCGTAGATGCCCATGGTAAAGTCCGCCGGCTGCCGGAAACACTAGCCAACCTGGAGGCAACTCAATAGCCGGTCCGTAGTTGGTTTGGATCCGGTTTGGCCGAAGGCCAAAATGACCGTGGCCGCAGATAACGGGGGACCTGATAGATCGTGAAGCTCTCATTCTGACAGACAATCGGAAGATGTAATACCGGTGTCGAACGGGTCAATACATAATCGAATTCAAATCTTCGCGCCAGCTTGGCAATATGTGACGTGCCACTGGCAGCCAAAGATCGATAGGGGGTGTGCTCACCGAACGGACCCTCTGGGCAGTGGATGGCCTGGCATCGTCGACTCCACTCGACAATCCCAGTGGCATCCTGGGGGATATCCTTTCGAGTCACCACCTCGGCCCGGCCTGTCCGCCACTTGAATGACTGGGCCTGGAGTGGGGTGAGGAAGATGGCATCGGTTCTGGTTCGCGCGGCCGCTTCATGGCAAATGGCAACCCAATCCACATAGGTGTCCCATGCCCGGCTGGGATGGATCTGATAGGCCAGGGGCCTATCGCAGCGTGGGATTGGCTCAAGGTGCCGTTCCCTCATGAGAGTCCCAAGATGCCACCCAACGAAGCCACATGCCAGAACGAGGCAAACCAGCTGCCGAGCCCCCGGTTTTTGCATCTGGTGAGCAATGATCGTACCTGTGAGTAGAGCTACGGCGCAAGGTGTGGCGAAGTCGGTCAATCGGAACCAATAGTATCGGAGTATTCGAGCGGCCATTTCGGGAGTTCCCCAAGTGACCACCTCAGTCACAAGACCCAAGACGGCGATACTCGCGGCGGCAGTCGCGAATTGAACGAGCTGGCGGTACCGGACTTGTCCGGCGAGCCGGCGATTGGTTTGCCACCATAGAAAGCCCAATACCCCGAACAGCGCGGCATGCCGAAAGAGCCGTTGTGCTGTTTCCGCGGGTGGCAGGTGGAGCAATGCCAGATGGTGGGGCAACCGCTGGAAAACATAGATTTGATTCGCTTGGTACGTCAGGTCCGCAGGTTGCCCCCACGTCAGAATGAGTGCCGGTACGAACCCAGCCAGGGATACAAACGCCCCGCCCAGAAGTCCTGGAAGCATTGTTTGGAACCGGATTTGGTTTCGACCGCTTGCCAACCAGACCATACCCAGTGCGATGGCAGCCCAACCGCCCACCAAGATATGGAACGCGGCTGCACCACCCAAGCAGAGCCACGCCCAATTCCATCGGCCGGCAAACGCCCGCTCCAGTCCATGAAGTACCAGGACATACGCAAATCCTTTGGCTTCAATCCCCCCGACGACCCATTCGCCGGCCAGTTCAGCCCGGTAATTCAGGGCAACAAAGAGCCCTGCGGTCAACACCGAAAAGAGGGGACGCGGTAGAAACCGCCAGGAGAGCCGTTGCCAAGCCCATGCCAGGAGGCACCACGTCGCGACGCGACCGATCCAAGCAGCGTTCGCCAAAGCAATAAACCGTGTTATCCAACCAAACATCCAATAGAATAGTTGATGGGCGTCTGCCGAATCCAGGAAAAAATCTCCCGAACACCACGCGGCGTCCCAGTAGTGCTTCGCCTTGCAGAGATAATGCGGTTCGTTGACATCGGGTACCGGATATCCGGCATGGATAAAGAAGAGGGCAAGAATCAAAACGACTTCGCCAAGTGCCCGCCACACGCCTTGGCTGTCTTGTTGATTGACCGGTGCGTCCGTCCAATCCCGCCCGAAACTTAATGCTTGGTCCGCCAGGTGATCCATCATTTCCTCCCGATCAGAAGTCCTCTGGTTCCTCAGCACGATCCAGCCAGGGACTCCCCCGGTGCGGACAACTTGGCATGCTCGCACCGGGTGGGCGACAGGCACCCTGGCCCGTATCGTTCATGAGTTTTCTGCTGCGGCCGCTGGCGACGAAATGCATAAGATACGTGGGCTAGATCCAATCGCCTCGTTGGGGTCAACGGAGTCGAGCGATTTTCTTAAAGTCGTCTTTCAGGGACTGGTAGAGTCCTTGGTAGACTGGAAATGCGGATGCGTAATACCGCTGAGCTTGCGGGGAAGGTTTTGTCTCACCCGCGGTCCGCACACAGGCATTGCAGGCTTCTTCGATGTTCTTGAATGTCCCATCGCCAACCGCGGCAAGGAGTGCAACCCCATAGGCGGGTCCTTCGTCAGCCATCATATCATAGACCTTTTTTCCGAGGACATCCGCTTGGAGTTGACGCCAAAACGGACTCTTCGACCCGCCACCCGACGCCCGAATTTGGCGGACTGGTACGCCACAAGCTCGGATGATTTCCAAACTATCACGGAGTGCATAGGTGACCCCCTCAAGAATGGCTCGGACCAGATGACCACGCCCGTGGGCCAGTGTCAGACCGACCCAAGCCCCGCGGGCATCTGGATCGGCATGGGGTGTTCGTTCGCCGGCCAGATATGGCAGGAAGAAGAGCCCCTCACTGCCAACTGGAACAGCGGCTGCCTCGGCCGTTAAACGATCGTAGAGACTCTTGGCCGATCCCTGCTTGATTCTGCCCATATTCTTGGGATTCGGGACTTTCGCAACCGATCCCTCACCCATTTCTTGGCACAATTGATCGCGGAACCATTGGAGAGATGCCCCAGCTGCCAGGGTCACACCCATCATGTGCCATTTACCACGAACCGCATGGCAAAATGTGTGCAATCGGCCCAGTGGATCCACTTCCGGCGCATCGCTGTGGACAAACAGAACTCCACTGGAACCAATGGAAGTTGACAACAGGCCACGTCGAACAATTCCATTGCCTAAGGCACCGGCCGCGCAATCACCGGCGCCACCGACGACTTTGCAGTTGGCCGATAATCCCAGTTCCGCCGCCGTTTGCCGTGTGAGTGTGCCGGTCACATCCTCGGATTCGTAGCAGGTGGCGAACAGGTCGATGTCCAGTTCCAACTTCGATAAGAGTGGTTTCGACCATCGCCGTTTGGCGACATCCAAGAGCAGCATCCCGCTGGCATCGCTCACCTCCGTCGCAAGATCGCCTGTCAACCGGCGTCGTATTTCATCCTTGGGGAGCAGGATCTTCGCGACGCGTTCGAAATGCCGCGGTTCGTGATTGCGGAGCCAGAGAATCTTGGGAGCAGTGAAGCCGGTGAGGGCCGGATTGGCAACCATACGGATCAATTGGCGGCGGCCACCCGCTCGTGATTCCATTTCCTCGCATTCAGCGGCTGTTCGCTGATCGTTCCATAAAATGGCGCGTCGGATCACCTGATGCCGCTGATTCAAGAAAACAGAGCCATGCATCTGTCCCGAGAGGCCGATGGCACGAACATCGGTTGGCTTCAGCCGAGCCATTTCCACGACCTGCCGCACGGTTTTTACCGTAGCCTGCCACCAGTCGTCTGGGTCTTGCTCACTCCAGAGTGGCTTGGGATGGTAAAGCGGATAACTGGCGGCTGCTTCAGCCAGGATCTTCCCCCGCGCGTCGATGAGGATGGTTTTCGTGCCGGATGTGCCGATGTCGATGCCAAGGTACATGGGATTCCAGGTGGTTGGAAGGTGGTATGGGATGGACAATTCGAGGACGACGCAGATGGTGCCATGAATCCAAGCATTCCAGTTCCCATCCCGGCAAACGTTGCTGGCCGATTCCGCTGATGGGAAACCGATTGGAGCAGTTTCCCTGCGGAAGACCGGCCATGCCATCGGTTGCCGAAATGGAGGTTACGTCGTATCTTAATTGTTTTGCGCTGGCATGATAGACCCCTTATCGATCCATTGATATCGAACCGATGACCTACACCCCTCCACCGCAGCAACGAATCGTTCTGACGGGCCTTGGATTAACCGCTCCGAACGGCAATGCTCCGAACGAATTTCGTGCTGCGCTTTTGGATGGCCGCAGCGGCGTGCAACACTATTCCATTCGCTATTTTGGAGAGACAGTTGCCGGGATATGCCACTTCGATGAACTCCGTTATCAGAAGCGGAAAGAAGTGCGTCGGGGCACCCGTGCCGGTAGTATTGGAATCTACTGTGCCCACGAGGCCATTCTCTCAGCCGGTCTTTCTTGGGAGGACATCGACAAATCACGGATTGGCGTCTATGTCGGTATCACGGAACATGGGAATGTCGAAACCGAAAACGAGATCTATCAAATCAAGCAATTTGATTACGACACCAGTGTCTGGACGCATCACCACAATCCGCGAACCGTGGCCAACAATCCGGCGGGCGAGATCACTCTGAACCTGGGAATTACCGGTCCCCACTACACGATCGGCGCGGCCTGTGCTGCCGGCAACGCGGGCATGATCCAGGGCGCGCAGATGCTCCAGCTTGGAGAATGCGATATCGCCTTGGCGGGTGGGGTTTCGGAAAGCATTCATACCTTCGGGATTTTTGCCGGTTTCGCCAGCCAAGGAGCCCTGGCATCGCATCCGGATCCCACGAAAGCATCCCGGCCTTTCGACCAGGATCGAAACGGGATCGTGGTTGCCGAAGGGGGGTGCCTCTATGTCCTCGAACGCCTGCCGGATGCCCAAAAAAGGGGAGCTACCATTCTCGGCGAGCTTGCTGGATGGGCAATCAATAGCGATGCCAGCGATTTCGTTCTCCCCAACGCGCAACGGCAGGTAGCCTGCATGCAACTGGCACTCCAACGAGCTGGCCTGGAACCATCCGAGATTGATCTCGTGAGCACCCATGCCACGGCAACGGTCAGTGGCGATATCCAGGAATGCTTGGCTCTCCGCACCGTTTTTGACAACTGCCCAAATACCTTGATCAATAATACCAAAAGCTTCATCGGCCATGCGATGGGCGCCGCCGGCGCGCTGGAACTGGCTGGAAACCTCCCCGCCTTTCAAGATGGTGTCTGCCACGCTACGATCAATGTGGATACGTTGGATCCGCTCTGTGACCTGCCAGGTTTGATCCTCAACGAATCCCGCGAGAAAAAGTCGGTCAGGACCATTCTGAACAACTCTTTCGGAATGCTTGGAATCAACTCGGTCTTGATCGTAAAACATGTTTAAAGCAAGGTGCACGACGGAAGAATCCGTCGACAGGTATCCACTGGAAAAACTAGACCTCTCACTGGTCGCCCGAATCTATTTACCCGGAACACATCCATCGACACGAACAGTATGGGAAAACAAGAAACATGACCACAACCGAAATACGCCACGAAGTCATCAACATTCTGGCTGACATCGCGCCGGATGAGGATCTCTCGGATCTGAAAGACGATATCGCGTTCCGCGACCAATTGGAACTGGATAGCATGGATTTTCTCGATATCGTCATGGAACTTCGCAAACGCCACCGGATCCAGATCCCGGAAGAGGACTACGATCAGCTTGCCAGCATGGCGAGTACGGTCACTTATCTCGAACCACGGATGGTGGGCCTTCAGAAGCAGTAGCCCGCATATTTCACAAGCCATCTGCGAAACGGCGGCGTTTATGTACGATACCATCATCATTGGAGCGGGGATGTCGGGCCTGGCTGCTGGCATTCGGCTTGCCCATTTCGACAAGCGGGTCTGCATCCTGGAACGGCATTCCACGATCGGAGGGCTGAATTCGTTCTACCGCCTTCGAGGGCGGAATTACGATGTCGGCCTCCATGCGGTTACCAACGCCACTCCCAAGGGGATGAAAAAGAGCCCCCTGGCCCGGCTGTTGCGCCAGCTTCGCATGCAATGGGATGACTTTGCCTTACGACCGCAGTTGGGATCCGAGATTGCATTCCCCGGGATCCAACTCTACTTCGACAATAATATCGAAACCCTTCGCAGCGAGGTGCGGCGCGCGTTTCCAAAACAGATGGATCGTTTCGACCGTCTTGTTCGGGAAATTGCCCATTACGACGACCTGGACGGTGCCCATGCCCATGTTTCCGCCCGGCGGATCGTCCACTCGATCCTGACCGATCCGCTTCTGGTCCAGATGCTGTTCTGCCCGTTGATGTATTACGGATCAGCCCGTGAGGACGACATGGATTGGAGGCAGTTTTCCATCCTCTTCCGCTCTATTTTTCTCGAAGGTCTTGCCCGCCCCCAAGCCGGAATTCGATTGATCCTCAAACATCTTGTCCGCCGATTCCGGGCCTTGGGCGGGAAACTGATGCTCCGCTCGAATGTCCAACGGTTCGTCATTGACCAGGGCCGTATTACGGGTGTTAAAGTGGAAGGTGGAAAAACGATGGAAGCACGCAATGTCCTCTCTTCCGCCGGTTTGCCTGAAACCATGCGCCTCTGCGGTGGTACAGAATGCGCCAATCCAAAGGCAACCGGGCAGCTGAGCTTTTGCGAAGCGATCGCAATCCTCGACGTTCCCCCAAAAGAGACCTGTTTCCGCCACACCATCACGTTTTTCAATGATTCAGATCATTTTCAATGGCGGAAGCCGAAAACACCATGTGATCTGACCAGCGGTGTTGTCTGTTCACCCAATAACTTCGACTACGAAGAGCCGCTTGTTGATGGAACCATGCGAATCACGTCGCTCGCCTCTTATAACTATTGGAATGCACTCGACGATTCGACATATCGCTTGGAGAAACTGCGCTGGTATGACAGAATTCTTGCCTCAGCCATCCGTTTCGTCCCCGATTTCCGAGGCCACATCATTGACACGGACATGTTTACGCCGACCACGATCACCCGTTTCACGGGTCACGAAAACGGCGCCGTCTATGGGATCCCTGAAAAACGTTTTGATGGGACCACCCATCTGAAAAATCTGTTCCTCTGCGGCACAGACCAAGGCCTCGTTGGAATCATTGGCGGCCTAATCAGTGGTATTACGATGGCCAATCGTTGGTGCTTAAAATAGGGGTTTCCCCAAAAGATTTCTCCATGCCACGTGATTTTCTTCAAGGCGTCAGAGACCACTATGACGTTGTCGTTATCGGTAGCGGTTTGGCCGGATTGACCGTCGCGAATATCCTGGCCAGACACAAGCGGCATGTCCTCCTGCTCGAACAGCACTACAAGTTGGGCGGTTTGGCAACCTGGTTCAAGCGACCGAAAGGGCATATTTTTGATATTTCGCTCCACGGTTTCCCGCATGGGATGGTCAAAAGCTGCCGCCGCTACTGGACCCAAGAAATTGCGGATTCCATCGTGCAGTTGAAGAATATACGGTTCGACAATCCCATGTTTTCATTGACAACCACGTTCAACCGCGACGATTTTTCGCGACTGCTCGTCCAAACATTCAAAATCGATCCCAATACGGTTCAGGCCTTTTTCGATACGGCTCGGAAGATGAATTTTTATGATGACCAAACCACAACGACTCGCCAGTTGTTTGACCGGTTTTTCCCCGGTCGCGAGGATGTGATTCGGCTGCTGATGGAACCCATCACGTATGCCAATGGGAGCACCCTCGAGGATCCTGCCATCAGCTATGGAATCGTCTTTTCGAACTTCATGTCCAAGGGCGTTTTCACGTTTCAAGGTGGGACCGACCGGTTACTCAGGCTGATGGAGAACGAGCTGCGGCACAATGGCGTTGATGTGCGGATTCGGTGCAATGTCGAAAAAATCCGCGTGCACAATGGCACGACGGCCGGAGTCTTGGTCCATGGTCAAGAGATCGGCGCCGAAGCCGTGGTCTCCAATGGCAACCTCAAGAGCACGATTCTGCGGCTTGTCGGAGAAGATTATTTTGACCGAGGATTTGTGGAAACCGCCAAGGCCGTGCGACTGAACAACTCCAGCACGCAGGTTTACATGGCTCTCAAACCAGGAGAGCAAATCGATGAATCGACTGGCGATTTGTTATTCAGTTCGACGGCTCCCGCCTTTCGAACGGAGTTATTGCTCAGCCCGGAGATTACCAGCCGCACGTACTCCTTCTATTATCCGCGGACCCGCCCGCATCGTCCGCCGCGGCATCTGATCGTATCCAGCACGAACGCCCGCTATGAAGACTGGGCTTTTCTAGCCGAGGAGGAATACCAGGCACGCAAGCAGGGCCTGGTTGAGACAACACTCGAGGCGATCGAGAAATATGTGCCCAATATCCGCGAGCGGCTGGATCATGTCGAAGCGGCCACACCCCGGACTTTTGAACATTACACCCGGCATATCGATGGGGCCAGTTTTGGAACCAAGTTTGAAGGACTCGCCGTGAGCCGGGACGTATCCAATCAGATCCGAGGCCTTTTCCATGCCGGGAGTGTCGGTATCATCATGAGTGGCTGGCTTGGCGCCATGAATTACGGCGTGATTGTCGCCAATGAAGTGGAAAATTATCTCATGGACCGGGTGGCAACTTTCTAACTTGCCCATTGCATGCATTTCGTCCCCTAGCACGTTGACCTGAAACCAATGAGTCTTGAAGCGATTCAATCAGCCATTCCGCACCGGGATCCGTTTCTTCTTCTGGACGAGATCGTCGATCTGGACGAGAATCGGATCGTGTGCCGTAAGACTTTCTCGGGTGATGAGTTCTGGTATCGCGGTCATTATCCGGATTTTCCATTAACGCCGGGCGTCCTCCTTTGTGAGGCGGCGATGCAAGCGGGGGCCGTACTGCTTGCCCAACGCATGCAAACCGCGGATGGCCGGGTGCCGGTCGCAACGGGCGCCGATCGCATCCAGTTCAAACGGATGGTCTTCCCTGGGGATACGGTGACCATCGAAACGGAAATCCTGGATGAGATTTCCGGGAAATTCTACCTCAAGGCCCGTGTCCTATTGGACGGCAAGGTGGCCGTACGGCTTGAGTTTGCTTGCGCGTTGGTGCCTACCGAACAAATCCATTAAGCGAATCCTGCCATGCCCGCGGATTTTCTCCAACTCAACGGAAAAACAGTTCTGGTGATGGGTGTGGCCAACCGCAAGAGTGTCGCCTACCACACCGCGCGGGTTCTGATCGACGCCGGTGCGAATGTCGTCTATTCGGTGCGGAATCCTGCGCAACGCGAAATGGTTCAGAAACTCGTCGGGGACGCGCCCATCCTCGTATGCGACGTTGAGGACGCAGGCCAGGTCGATCGGCTCGCCGCGACGTTGGCGAAGCGGGGTGAGCGTTTGGATGGCCTGCTGCACTCGATTGCCTTCGCCGAATATGAAAATGCGATGAAGCCATTCCATGAGACGCCGAAAACGGCCTTTCTCCGCGCGATGGATGTCTCCTGCTACTCGCTGATCGCCGTCGCGAATGCCGTCAAAGAACTATTGACACCAGCGGCTTCGGTCGTGACCGTCTCCATCTCGACGACTCAAATGGCAAGTGAAAACTACGGATTCATGGCTCCGGTCAAGGCGGCACTGGATTCGTCCATTGTTTTTCTTGCCAAGTCATTCAGCCGCTTTTCCCAGGTACGATTCAATGCCATTGCCCCCGGACTTCTGAAAACATCCGCCTCGGCCGGAATTCCCGGTTATGTCGATTCCTATCTGTATGCGGAGCAGGTCACCCTTCGGAAGCAAGCGGTCAAGACCGAGGAGGTCGCGGCAGCTGCCGTGTTTCTCCTCAGCCCCTGCTCGGCCGGAATCAACGCACAAAAAATAGTGGTCGATGCCGGTATGGCTGTGAATTATTTCGACCGGGAGTTAATCGATCGATGGATCCAGGGGCAGTAGCGGATCCAGATTCCCTTCCATGCGCTGAGCCGCAACTGGGCAGGCAAGTTCAAGAGGGACCTCGATGGGTTCCGAAAAATCGAAATTCCTCGGTCCGGCCTATTCCATGGGTCCGGTCCAAAATGCGCACATGGATCCAAGATCGATAAAAAAACACGAGAAATATTGCATAGATGCTGGCATAAGCCAGGGCGATTCAGTATGCTAGAGATCATGGGGGATAGATGGTCCCTATCGAGGCCGTGCGTTTCCGGCGGATTCGTGATGGGGGTGGATGGCGATCATTGCCGACGAGGATTGGCAAGGAATGTGCCATAAGACGATTACGTCACTTGAGATGGAGGGCTGTGCGAGGCGGTGATCGCCGGGCTTTGTGAAGCGCCAGGCCAGCGTACTACACGCCCGCGAGGGGCGCCTTGTCCCGATAAGTCAGATGGCCATACCGACAACCGACAAGTTGCTAGATTTGTTGCGCCGCAGCAAACTTGTCGAAGAAGAGCGACTGATGCCCTTCTTGGACAAGCTGTCCGCGCGGTCGGGTCGTCATTTATCCGAAACCCCGGAACAGTTCACCGATGCACTTGTTGAAGAAAAACTGATTACCCGCTGGCAAGCCGATATGCTTCTCAGTGGCAAGCACAAGGGTTTCAAGCTCGGCAAGTACAAGCTTCTCGGCCATATTGGCAAGGGTGGAATGAGCCAAGTTTACTTGGCTGAGCACCTTCTGATGCAACGCCGTGTGGCAATCAAGGTATTACCCAAGAATCGTGTCGATG
>JAFGFZ010000260.1 GCA_016930815.1 Pirellulales bacterium
ATATCGAAGACAGTCGAACTAGCGAAACACGCAAAAACTTGTAAAACAGGGTGTTTTAGAGACTTCTAAAAATACTTAACGGCGTTGCCCCTCGCCTCTCGTGCGGCGAGGGGGATTGGGGGGAGGGTTTTTCGGATAGGTGGTTAGCGTCGACAGCGTGCGACCGGGATCAGACCCAGGGCACCCAGAATGAACAAAAGGACAGATGCCGGCTCGGGGATGGCATGCATTGCGCCGACACCAGCCAAGGTCCCGAACTGGGTCTTCCAGATGGCCAGATCATCGGCATTGACATTGCCGTCATGGGTTGCATCCCCGTTGGCTTGTGCAGCCGATCCGTTGCTGATCGGGAAATTCTTCTGCCAGACGAGGAAGTCGGAACCATCGACATCGTTATCGGAATCGAAGTCGGCGTTATCTTCCTCGGCTGCCGCAACCTCGACGACGATATTATCAACCAGCGTGAAAAGCATGAAAAATGCATTGGGATCCGTTGAAATGGTGGCGTTGATATCCGAATGCCCGAATAAGATATTATTGCCACCGGTTGGAGTGATGAATCCCGCCGTATCCACCGTGGCAAGAAGGACGCCATCCACCTCCCAAGTTACGACCCCGCCAATCACATCAATTTCGACTTCGTGCCAAGTCATACCCCCGGAACCGAGTTGCGTTGTTCCCGTCTGTTGCGAAAACATGGCCAGTTGGGCGTCAGGGGCCGTGTGACCTCCAAAAACCTGGTACGTGGCTCCGGTGTTGTTCCGGGTTGGGTCCGTGTACTGCGGATCCCCATCCTGATAGCTGACGACTTTATCAGAAGAATAGGCCCTCCAGTCCGCGACAGAACCTCCGTCTCCTGTGTTTGCGAAGTAAACACCATCGACAACACCAGGATAGTTCGCCTTGGTCCCGGAAGTGAGCACCCCATAAGTCGACAGGTTCGTCGAGCCACTTCCGCCCCCGTCGAGAGGACCATTGTAATTCGACCAGAGGTCAAATTGGAGCGAGTAATCGCCGGTAAAGCTTTGATTCGTGGGCGAGACACTAAAACCACCAAAGACACCATTCAATAGATTGGCCTGAAGCATCATCCCGCGGGTCGTACCACCGGTGGAGTTAGGTGCAGAAGGGATTCCTGCATCGGTTCCATAGTCATAGAAGAAATCGGCATTAATGTCTGTAACCGAATAATTCACGGTCCAGTTGGCCGTATCGTCGACATCGAAGTTTTGCGAGTAGAGGACCTGGCCAGACGACGGAGCGGCCACGATCGCAAAGAACAAAAAACATACGACACTCAACAGGATAACATATCTTCGCATCAGCTTTCTCCTTAACAATTCACTGGAATGATACTCAAAATCAAATCTGCTAAGAGCCCATCTGAAAACCCCCACCCAACGCCGTTAAGTGATCTTCGTGGTACCCTCTCATGTATGAGATTAGAGATCCCTAGGGAGTTCGTTATTACCTGTGCTGTTATGGATATTCCGATGAAAAATGCTTAACGACTTTGCCCCTCACCCCGATCCCTTTACCGGCAAACGGGGCAAGTTGCTTTAGGATAGGCTGAAAAAGAAATAGATACCAAATCCATTTTATACTAAATGATTTTCTACCATTTGTACATCTTTTTTCGCAAAAATATCTCTTATTTGCGCAATACTAATATTCTGATGGGTATTTCTAAACCGCGTCGCCTCCAACCCAGCCCTTGTTGTTTTCCACGAGTCCAGATGATGAATTCATGGCTTGATCCGCCGAACCTTGGACTTGTGCCGTGATGACAAGTGAAAAACAACGAGGTATCCTATCATTGTTCGTAATATTTTGTACCGTCATCGGTTATGGCAAGAATGCCAGGTCAAAGGGCATGGAAATGAGAGGACTGAAATGCGTTTTATCACCCTGACAGGAATTCTAGTGTTCATCTTGTGTATTGGGATGGGTTCCGGCCCACCGGAAACACGGTCTCTGGTTGTGAAAGACCAATATCATGGAGTGGAGGTGCTGGATGCCTACCGGTGGCTCGAGAACGGCAATGATCCGCAGGTTCAAGGGTGGAGTGATCTTCAGAATGCCTACACTCGCACTCGGCTCGACAAGTTGCCTTTCGTTGAAGAACTCTGCAAACGGATCACCGGCATCGAGAGTGCGGCATCGGTAAGTTATACTTCTCTTGCTTGGCGGCCCGGAAAACTCTTCGCTAGGAAGAATCAACCACCGCTGGAACAACCGTTGCTGGTGGTCATGCCATCGGCGGATGAGCAGGATGCCGAGCGGATCCTGCTTGATCCAAACCAGCTGGATCCGGGTGGTACCACATCCATCGACTGGTACGTACCATCACCGGATGGGCAACTTGTCGCGGTATCGCTTTCGCGCAGAGGCTCCGAGAGTGGTGACGTTCACGTCTTCGAGACGTCGTCTGGTAAGGCAACCGGTGATGTCATTGCAAGGGTGAATGGTGGCACGGCGGGTGGGGATCTAGCATGGTTGCTCGACGGATCTGGATTCTATTACACCCGTTATCCACGAGCCGGTGAACGCCCGGCTGAGGACCTCGATTTTTATCAACAGGTCTGGTTCCATACCATGGGCGATTCGATCCAAAATGATCGATATGTTATTGGCCGCGAGTTCCCTCGGATCGCGGAGATTATTTTGGAAATGGATCGCCAATCGGGACGTCTTCTTGTGACGGTGCAGAATGGTGACAGCAACCGATTCGCCCATTATCTCGTGGAACCGGACGGAGCCTCTCAACAGATCACAACTTATCAGGATCAGGTTGTCCAAGCGACGTTTGGCCCAAACAACCATTTGTTCCTGATATCCCGGCGCGATGCACCCCGAGGCGAGATATTGCGCCTATCCTTGGAAGATCCGAAGTTAGGGAAGGCAAAAAGGATTATTGCAGAAGCGGACGATACCGTTGTTTCCGACTTCACGATGCCATCCGTCATGGTGGTGACACCGACGCGCCTCTATTTGACCTATCAGCTCGGCGGGCCGTCCGAGATCCGCGTATTTGACCACGATGGGAATCGCCAGCCCGGGCCAGCAATCCTGCCTGTTTCGGGAACCGGGCAGATGGTCGCACTCGACAAAGACAAGATCCTTTATGCCAACCATTCCTTCATTGATGCCCCCGCATGGTATCGGTTTGATCCCAGTGATCCAAATAGAACGAAAGCATTTCTAGCCACCCAATCCCCGGTCGATTTCTCCGATACCGAAGTCGTTCGCGAGTATGCCATTTCGAAGGATGGGACACGGATCCCAGTCAATATCATCCGCCGGAAGGGGATCCTGCTCGACGGTTCAAATCCGGTTCTGCTATCCGGATATGGCGGCTATGGCGTCAGCCTCACGCCAGGATTTTCCGCCGTGAATCGTGTCTGGATCGAACAGGGAGGTGTGCGGGCCATCGCGAACCTCCGCGGTGGCGGTGAGTTCGGCGAACAATGGCACCAGGCTGGAATGCTGACAAACAAACAGAATGTATTCGATGATTTCGCCGGGGCCATGCACCATATGATCGGCCGTGGTTACACGACACCAAAGAAGCTGGCGATTGTTGGTGGTTCCAATGGCGGGCTGCTCATGGGAGCCATGATGACCCAGCATCCCGACCTGTTTCAAGCGGTTGTTTCCTTTGTCGGAATCTATGACATGTTGCGTTTTGAAAGGTCACCTAACGGTGCGTTCAATATTCCCGAATTCGGTTCCGTGACGGATCCGGTGCAATTCAAAGCACTCTATGCCTATTCGCCATACCATCACGTGCATGATGGGACCGCCTATCCGGCAACACTGTTTCTGACTGGCGCGAATGATCCGCGCGTCGATCCGATGCATTCCCGCAAAATGGCAGCCCGCTTGCAAGCCGCAACTTCTGGAGATGCGCCCATTCTCCTCAGAACGAGTGCTAGTACGGGCCATGGTGGTGGCACACCCTTGAGCGAGCGAATTAAAATCAATGTCGACATGTATGCGTTCCTGTTGAACGAACTGAAAATACCTTACAAGCCTCAAGGAACCCAAGATGGATTTTAATGGATTCGTCCGGACCGAAAACCTGAGCAAGGTTTACTCGTCTGGCCGGATTCAAGTCGTTGCGCTGGACCGGGTGAATCTCTCCGTTGCCAAGGGATGTTTTCTTGGAGTGACCGGAACCTCGGGCTCAGGAAAGTCAACGTTGATGAATCTCCTGGGCGGATTGGATACTCCCTCCACGGGAGAGATCCATGTTCAGGGCAAACGCATCTCGGAATTCACCAGTGATGAACTGGCCCTATATCGGCGGTACCAGGTGGGAATGATCTTCCAGGCGTTCAATATCATCCCTTCCTACACCGCGCTGCAGAACGTTGCCTTGCCACTTCTTTTCTCGGATGTCACGAAGCTCCAAAGGCTTCGCCGTGCCGAGGAGATGCTGGCCAAGGTGGGTTTGCATTCCCGCAAGGACCACCGTCCGGGGGAACTGTCCGGTGGAGAGCAGCAGCGCGTGGCCATTGCCCGCGCGCTGATCCATCGGCCGAACATTATCCTCGCTGACGAACCGACCGGTAACCTTGATAGCCAGACTTCGAGGGAAATCGTCGAGATATTGTCCGATTTGAACAGAAACCAGGATCTAACAGTGATCATGATTTCACATGAGGAACACCTCTTAGCGGAATTCGCCGATGAAATGATTCGATTGCAAGATGGCCATGTGGTCGAACAATCCCGCGGCGACTAATCGATCGATGAGAATAGCAGATTATATTGAACAGTCATTTTTCAACTTATGGAAGAAGAAACTCCGCACTTTCCTGACGACATTTGGTGTTGTGATAGGGATTGGGGCACTCGTGTCCATGATTTCCTTTGGGAAAGGAATGCAGAAGAACGTCAAGGACCAGTTTGAGAAGGCGGCGCTTTTCAATTACGTCACGATTATTTCAAATTCCGAGGGAGAACATCTTGCACATTCGCCGCGCCATCGCCGGGTGGAGCCGGAATCCAATCGGCCTGGGCGTGTTCTGGATGATGACTTCATTCACGAGATTACCCAGTTGGAAGGTGTCGAATTGGCATTCCCCGAAAGGCGATTCCCGGCCAATCTCAAGCTCGGAGAAAAGGAGCAATTTGCCCTGGTCCAAGTCCTTCCAACGGACGTGTGCCGATCCAAACTCATGCAATTGGTGGTAGGCAAGCCCTACATGTCCGACAATGAAAATGCCGTCATTATCAGCGATTCGCTGCTTCGAAGACTGAATATCAAGGATCCAAAGAGTGCAATAGGACGGAAGATCGAAGTAGCAACACTCATCCTGGATTTGAAAAACTTCCTCAAACCGGGTGGCATCATCTCTATCTTGGCGGGTAAATCGCTACCATTCTCGGAAGAAAGCTACACATTCACCATTGCCGGAGTGTGCGAGAGGGCGGGATTCCACGGGCCCATGCCTCTTCGCAGCGATGTCTTCATACCGCCTGGTACAGCCGATCAAATGAAAAAACTATCTTCAACAAGTATTTGGGATTTCTTCCAATCGAAAGGAGAAACCAAGGGGTATTCCATGCTGAATGTCCGGGTGTCCTCACTGAAATACATCGATTCCGTGAAGGCGTATGCCGAAGATCAAGGATTGAGGACGTTCGCGTTAGTCGATCAACTCGAAGAGATGAAGACCGCATTCCTTGTGATGGATATGTTCCTGCTCGCCGTCGGGATGATCGCCATTGTCGTTGCCTCTCTAGGAATCATCAATACCATGGTGATGTCGATTCTGGAGCGTTATAAGGAGATCGGAATTATGAAAGCGGTTGGAGCAACCAATCGTGATGTGAAAAAGATATTCTTCTTTGAATCGGGAGTGATCGGTTTTGCTGGTGGAGTATTTGGTCTAATCCTCGGATGGATTGTCAGTATACTGATCAATCGGGTAGTCAATCACATCCTCAGCAAACAGGGAGCCCCGCATGTCGACTGCTTCGCATTTCCTTGGTGGCTCTGTCTAGGAGCGATCCTGTTTTCGATTGTTGTGAGTCTGATCGCGGGGATTTATCCGACGCTCCGCGCGGCCCGGGTGGATCCGATTGTGGCATTGCGGCATGATTGATGATGGCCCTGATCACGTTACGTGACCTGAGTATTGGTTTTTGTGGCCCCCTGGTGTTGGACCATGTCCAATTGCATGTCCAGGCGGGTCAGCGCATCGGGCTCCTGGGACGCAACGGAGCCGGGAAGACAACCTTTTTAAGGATCTTGTCTGGCGAGGTCGAGCCGGATCGGGGCGAGGTTCTGCTGGCGCCAGGGACCTCTGTCTCCCTGCTGCCTCAGGATGTGCCCGAAGGGATCCGAGGGAGTGTCTTCGATGTGGTTGCCGGCGGGATCACGATTGCCCAGGAGGTGGGGGCGGTCGAATCGGCCTGGCAGGTCCCGCACCGTGTTGAACGAATCCTGTCACGGATGTCCCAGATGGAGTTGAACGCAAAGGCGATGTTCGAACTGTTGTCGCCTGGCATGAAACGGCGCGTCCTCCTCGCTCGGGCGCTCGTTTCGGAACCAGACTTGCTACTCCTGGATGAACCAACCAATCACCTCGACCTCGACGCGATCACCTGGCTGGAGGACTTCTTGATCCGCTGGAATACAACGTTGATCTTTGTCACGCATGACCGGATGTTTCTCCGCAAGTTGGCCAACCGTATCTTGGAAATCGACCGTGGCCGGATATTGGATTGGTCCTGTGACTATGATACGTTCCTGGTCCGCAAAGAAGCGGCACTTGCCGCCGAGGAGAAACAGAATGCGCTGTTTGACAAAAGGCTGGCCGGGGAGGAGGCATGGATCCGCCAAGGTATTAAAGCACGGCGAACTCGCAATGAAGGCCGTGTCCGGATCCTCCAGCGGATGCGGTGCGAACGCCGCCAGAGACGTCCTTCCGATGTGAATGTTCGCATGGAAATTCAAGAAGGAAAGCAGAGTGGGCGCCTGGTGGTAAAAGCCGATCGAATTTCATTCGCATTCGGCGACCAGGTGATAGTCCGTGATTTTTCAACGACTATTCTTCGTGGTGACAAGGTTGGTATCATCGGTTCCAACGGCGTGGGAAAAACAACTTTACTCAGAATCATCCTTGGGCAATTACCGCCCGAGCAGGGTACTGTACGACTCGGTACCCATCTGCAAATTGCCTACTTTGATCAGCGCCGCGAGCAATTGGACGAAGAGGCATCGATTGAACAAAACGTCGGGCAAGGTTATGACACGATTCGTATTGGAGGGCGGCCGCGGCATATCCTGGGCTACCTGAAAGATTTCCTGTTCACTCCCGAACGAGCGCGACTGCCGGTCCGGCTCCTATCCGGCGGAGAACGCAACCGAGTATTACTCGCTCGGCTTTTCACCCGCCCAGCCAATGTCATCGTCCTGGACGAACCCACGAACGACCTCGACGCCGAAACGCTAGAACTTCTCGAATCCAGGCTCGTCTGTTTTGATGGAACCGTACTGCTCGTTAGCCATGACCGGACTTTTTTGAACAATGTCGTCACGAGCACGATCGTTTTCGAAAAGGATCTAAATGGAAATCGCAGGATCAGAGAATATGTGGGTGGTTACGACGACTGGATCCGCCAGCGGCCGGAAGTAGCCCCGTCCGAACCACCCAACACGGAAAAACAACAGAACAGGCAACAACAAAACAGCGACCGAATCCATCTAGAGAAATCTCGTTTATCCTACAACGAACAGCGCGAGCTCGCTGCGTTGCCAGCGCGAATCGAAGCCCTGGAATCCGAAATCGATTACCTTCATCAAACCATGGCCAAGCCAGAGTTCTATCGACAGCCAGGCTCGCTAATTGCTCAAGAGCACTCGCTCCTTATCGATCTGGAAACGCAATTGGCGGCTGCATATGAGAAATGGGAGGAACTCGAAACACGCAATCGTTCCTAATCACACTTTGAACTGACCGACCAATCCCATTAATTGATCAGCAAGGTCGGCTAATTCCCTGCTGGCGATGGAGGTCTGGGAGGCGCCATTGGATGTATCCTTGGCAGCCGATTCGACACCTGCGATGTTCTTCGTGATTTCCTGGCTTGCAACGGCACATTCTGCAACTCCGGATGAAACCTCCGAAGCAGATTTTGATGTGGATGAAACCTTGGTTGCGATATTTTTGGTCGTGATGTTCTGCTCTTCCACCGCAGATGCAATTAGGTGCGATACATTGTTAACCTTTTGAATCACCACGCTGATGTGTTCGATCGATTTGACGGCTTCGTTACTCGACATTTGTATGCCTTCGACCCGATTGCGAATATCTTCCGTCGCACTAGCGGTCTGTCCAGCCAATTCCTTAACTTCATTGGCGACGACTGCAAATCCCTTGCCCGCTTCACCGGCCCGGGCAGCTTCAATGGTGGCATTCAGGGCAAGGAGATTCGTTTGCTCCGCAATATCCTGAATCACTTCGACAACCTTCCCAATTTCATCAGCAGCTGTTCCTAACTGGCCAATTGTCTGATTGCTCGTTTCGGCAAGCCGTGCCGCGTCATTGGCAACTAGGGATGCCTGTTCTGCATTTTTGGCGATTTCACTAATGCTATTCGTCATTTCATCGACAGAGATTGCGATTGTTTTGATGTCGCTCGACATCGAATCGCTCGCGTTGGCAATATTGCCCATGTTGATGGACATTTCCTCTGCAGATGAGGCGACGATCGTGGATTGATTGGTTGTTTGTTCTACTCCTTCACTTAATTTGGTCGCCGTACTAGATAGAGTCGAAGACGCCTGGATAAGTGTTTCGGCATTTTTCGCGATGTCAACAATGATCTCGCGAATTTTTGAGGTGAATGTATTGAACCAACCGGCCAATTCCCCCAATTCATCTCGACGGTCGGCATCTAACCGCTTGGTAAGGTCACCTTCTCCTTCAGCAATGTCCTTCAATATGGCAATCGTTCGTTTCAGTGGTGTTGTGATGGAATATGATAATACCCAAAAAATTACTAGCAGGACCAATGTGCCTACACAGACGATTCCTACATTGAACAAAAGCACATTTCGGACATCGGTAAAGATGTCCGACGATGGAATAATGGTCAGCATGATCAAGGACGAATTAGTGCTTGCATTCTTCTTGGTACTTGCGCCAGGATCGGTATCCGTCGGTGACAGCTCGGTTGAATTCAACAATGGTTGGAAGCAGACATATTGCTCTTCACCGTCGATTGTAAAAGGCGTAGGTTGCCCGGCATTCGATGCTCTCGACATCCATTCGAGAACATTCGGTGGCAGCGTGGTTTCCTTACCGACAAGAGTGGTGTTGGAATGGGCTATAAATTTCCGGGATTGAGAATCCATTACCATTGAATCGCCATGGGGGAAATCGTTTTCCTCAAGTGATTTCGCAGTAAGATCAATGAATTTGTGAATGGTTGACCAGTTAACATAGGCAAGGAACAGTCCATTTGTATTTCCAGATGAATCATGGCAAGGGAATCCGAATATGTAGGTTGATGAAGAATCCGTCCCTGGACGCGTAATCGCTTTCGTATTGCTGAGGATAACCGACGGTTCATCCAAACCGATAAATGATTTTACCTCCGGTAAAATGGATTCCTCTAGACTGCCAATATTACTCGTAGCATCCTTCTCTTGGCGCGTGACAACGAGAACTTTACCATCCGAATCAGACAGTGCTAGGAGCGAAAATCCCGGAGAAGCATTAACCATGCTCTTGAATTGACTCTGCAGCTCTTCCAGAGTTTTGAACTCGATGGCGAGTCCGTAAATATCCTCAGCGATCCATTTTTTGAATATTTCTTGTTGGCTTGCCAGGAATGAGTTAATATTTGCACTTTTACCCTCGGTGATCATTGTACAAATACGCTGGCTACTCTCGAGTGCGGTATCGGAGTGTGATCTGTAGGTGATCCATGCTGTGGCAAGCAATGGCACAATAGCAGGAATGATGACTGAATAGATTTTTCTTCGAATACTCCAGTCTTGCCATTTAGTTGCATATGAAATCAAAGGCATTTCTATACTCCCGATTCGACATGTGTCTATTGGAACGCACTCGATGATAAGTGAATCGACACCCTTTCGGCCAAAAGATGCCATCGGCACCTGAGCCGGCCGAAAGGGTTGTTGATTCCATATGGTTATGAATCGGCTCGGCTTATTTCAGATATCAGTTATAGGGGATCAAGTTCTGTTGGTTTGCCCGCCTCGGCGCGAACATGATTCCATTCTTCTCTAGTCCGGACAGCATTTTCTCCAGGCATGCTATCGAGGATCTCGAAATAATCCAACTTGAATCTATCCTTCAGCACTTCTGCTTCGGGTTTGCATCGTACCAGGTAGACCGTCTGCACGGATTGATGATCAAAATCACGCCAGGTCTGCGGGTCTTTGAGAAGTGTGTAAGTATGCCCTTCCAAGGCTTGGATGACTTTCTCAGAATCGAATGATCCAGCCCGTTCGACGGCATTCTTGTATTCGTAAAGAATTGTATAAGCGGATGCACCCGAGGTGCTGGGATAGCGGTTATAGCGTGACGCGAAATCCTCGACGAATTTCTTGCCGCGAGGAAAGTCGTATTTGTACGGTACATTCCAGCACCAAGGGAGAGCGCCCACGACGTTCTCCATCACCTTCGGGCCGCCACCTTCAGCCATTCCCAGAGTAAGATTAGGGACCACGATTTGCATTTGACTTTTCATGCCCATCGCGGTTGCCTGGCGCACGCAATTGACCATGTCATCACCAAAAAGAACCAGGACCAATACGTCCGGCTTAACCATTTTCGCGAAAGAAAGAGCTTTTTTGAAATCCGCATCGGTGGCACCGGGGAATGGCGTCGACACATGGCGGTGTGTTTCGGTGTCGGTTGTATCTGTGAAATTACGCATGGAAGCTTCCGTGGTGTGGCCCCATGTATAATCAGCGACAATATAGAAATATTTCTGATTTGGATGGTTTTGCTTCAAGTAGGCCCCCAATGCCTTCGCGCCCATCCACGCATCATAGCATTCGCGGAATACATGGCGTTTTCCCTCTTCCGCAGTGGTTTCGGTGGAATATGTCAATGTTCCAAAAAAGGGGATCTTCTTTTCCTGGCATACGGTCCCCACAGCGATTGCCACACTACTGGCAGAACCGCCGAAGACCATCCTCACGTTTTCCTTGTCGATCAGTTCGATTGCGTTGTTGGTCGACACGTCGACCTTCGATTGGGAATCTCTCCATACAATTTCTACCTGCTTTTCTAGAATCCCTCCTGCTGTATTGATCTCATCCACTGCCATCTCGGTTGCTTGCCACTGATCAAGCCCCATCACGGCATAAGGGCCGGTCTTCGGGTAATTCAATCCGATTTTGACAGTATCAGCGTGCAGTACGCCGATACCCACCAACCAGACCAGCGCGGCAGAACAGATTGCGCTTCTCATGAGAGTCATCTCCCTTTTTGTCGCATACTTTGGAGTGCGTTCCTTGGTGTCACTGGCTACTCACCAGCGGATCAGGAACAGCGAAAAGTTCACCAGATTGTCTTTGGGTCATACACTTAGATCTCAATGCCAGTTCAGAGGAACCAGGCATGCTAATCATAGATCACTATAAGATGATGTGCTGCACATAAAGAAACTTTGTCAATGATAAAATCGAATCCGATCCGAATTCATGCCTTGTATCAATTATTGTGATAAGCGCGAAAAAAAAGACCGCAGCAATAATGCAGCGGTCTTTGATAGTGATATCAGAATAATGTGAATCTTGGATCGCCGTGAAGGCTCCAAAATTACCAATGATAGGATGAACTAAGCTTGCTCAAGCCGTGAATCATACTATTTAAACTTGTTTGATGGGAAATGTTAAAAATCAAACAGGACTTTGTAACCCATCGTGCTTCTGGCCTCGTAACGGTTGTAGACGTTCTCATAACCGGGAGCTGGATAGGCAGACTTGATATGGCTTGGGCAGCATTGGGCACATCCGCACCGATCTGTGTGAATGAGGACCGAGGAAAGTGCCGTGCTGTGAGAAACAGTTTTCGCCGGTGTTCCAGGTTGCAGATTGGCTGTTGTCTTGTGAACATGAATGGTCCCAGCGCACAGCAAGCCTATCGATTTGGCAGGAGCGGTCTGTGCGATCATGGCAATGGCAAATGCCGCGACAATCGAAAGTGATACGAGTTTCTTCATAGGTGAGGTCCTTGCGATCAAGTGATTCGGAGGTGACCATAGACGAGCAAAAGGTCGCCAAAAAAAGATCTGTCTTCTGACCTCATTGTTGATAGGGCTCCTGGCGATTTCAAGCTTCTGACTCTGCGGTTTCAGGAACTTTTTGGGGTAAAGTTGACTCGAACGGTACAAATGTAGCAATCGTGGGGATTTTGTCGGGGCCTTATTATAGCCCGTTTCAGATGGATTGCACCAGCAGAGAAGCCGGGCAATGAGATTCAACACGCGCTGGAATATTTGGGGGCCGGAACGTGCCGGGGAGACGAGCGGAATGCACGGCTCCTTAATGGAACCTTCGGCGCATGCGCAAGATTCAGGACCTTTTGGATCAACGATCTCGGTTCCCATACCAAAGAAATTGGGGCTGAGGTCCGTTTAGCACGGAATCCTCAGCCCCTGTGATCCATCAAGGATTATCGATCGTTGTTCAATACTGCTCAATGCCGATTGCCAAGCAACTTAGAAGAATAGTTGCATCTGGCATCGGACAGCCCATTGCCCGTCTTGTCCGCCTTGGTCTCGCAGTAATCCAACTTGTGGCATGGGAATCGAGATGGGATCTGCTGCGTAGAGGACCTCGGTTGTCAACTTCGCGGCATGACGGTTGTAGTAGCGATTCAAGCCAAGGGATAGAATATTCACTGAGTTATCGATGATGGGAACCATCGTGGTGGGGTCACCAATGTCGGCCACGCCATCGTAGAAGATATTCTCATAACGGCAAAATAGTTCCAGTTCGTCTTGGATCAGGTGGTATGCGGCTTGTGCTTCAAAGCCGTATTGATTGATGTCCTCGCCGGGATTTTGTGAAATGCGGCCCACGGCGGCGCCGTAGAGGCTCAGTCCATAGCCTTCAATGGATACATCGCCGGTCCATTGCCAGAAGTTATTGAGGTTCATGATGGGTGTGTTGTTGCCGGTTTCTCCACGTTCCCAATGGACGGCACCACCCAGCAGCACTCCCCAGTCTTCGCATTCCCACGATGTGAAATCTCCAAACTGAGCCCATTCGCCGGCCAGTTTCGTTTCCAGGCGGCCGGTCAGGGCGGCATCAGCCCTGTCCGCATAGAAATCCCGATTGGCATGGTTACCAGAATACCGCCCATCGCTAAATTGCGCTTGCCAGCGAATCAACTCACGCTGATGGGATAACAGAATGGCTTGGATTTCATTGAGAGTGAAAGTCTCGGTCAAATAGGACCGCTCGGCACCCATTTGGCGTGTGTAGCTGACATCCTGTTCGCGCAAGAAACAGGAATTGTGCCATTGACCAACACTTAAAACCATTCCGTTATCGAATTCATACATCAACTTCCCTTCTTCCAAAGCGGTATTACCGTTGTCTCGGGCGGAAGCGAAAATGAACCAGTATTTCAGCTTGGGATCGCCGATGTTGCCGATCAACAGCACATTGCCGCGGTGGACTGTAAAACCGCCGACGAATTCGTCACTATCGCCAGGAATCGCCGGATTCCCGGCACCATTGAGGTCCCGCCAGTCACCGATCCAGCGGAGCTGGAGTAAAGCACGGACAGTGAGCAACCAGGCATCGTCTTGGGTTTTGATATAAAATCCGTTCTTGTATCCCGCACATGCGCTGCAATCGCCACCAGCAAGAGCGTCATTGCTAGCAAGAGCGTCATTGAGAGTTGTCAATTGAATCTCGTCTTGCGCATAGGCAATGACTGCCAAGGCAACGATTGCATATGAAATAGCAATCGATCTATAGAACCGTGCCACCATGGTACTGAACCTCCCTATGATACATCCGTGTTTTTGAAAGAATCCGACGGGTATTTCGTTTTTGTGCGCTTCGCAGTCATTCAGAGCCCATGCAAACAGCCGTGCCTGCAATTGGCCCGATGAAGGAGACAGGTCTCGACCCGTATTTATTTCGTTAAACTCGAATCCACCGTCTTATAGGATGAGTGAAACGTCTTTTCTTGGCGAGAAAAAAAAAGAAGGACTATGACAGAAAGAACCATCGGCACTCTTTATCCAGATGGAAATACTATAGTCTTCGGATCAGACGCTACAGATGGTCGGATTCCCACTCATTTGAAATGGAACCATTGCCAATTGCTTTCTCCCCAATCCTCAATCGATTGTTCTTGGCGAGGAGGCAATGTTACCGTATCCGACATGGCGGACTCGATCGGAGGAAGCCGGACAATATCAGCATGGTCCACGCTCGCAAGATGGCCTGTTCCTGAGAAGTGCGCACATCCCGATATCAGGGATATCCAGAGCGCTCCAATTGATACAGTCGTACGCTTCATAGGGAAAGTTTTCCAATGATTCCAAAGATTATGGAGAATTCGCCATCGAACCCATCGAGAGGAGAATCGGATAGAAACCGGCGGACTTCAGACTATTTTCGTTGAAATCCGCTAAGTTGACGTAACCTGTGCATCTTCGCACCGCGGTTCCCCCTAGCCCGCCTATAACATGAATTTCGTCGCGAGCGGACGGGCAGCAGAAGGCTCATGAAATCTGCAGGCTAGATCAGGCGGTTACGCGTCTTCTTCGATCAACTGATACCCTAGCAGCGTCGCAATATCTTTGATCCGATCGCGATAATCCCCAAAGGTGGCACACCGGTGGACGCCATATTTGTCGGCGTGGAGGTGGCGGATTACTTTCTTGGCGTCAACTGACGCCACGATCTTGGTCCGTCACATCATTTCGTAAAAGTGGTCCTTGTACCGTTTTGCCCCGGACAACATGGGAACAGTGGTTCCGGTATGGACGAGGACCTCTTTGCTGAGGACGTCGATCTGCCACAGGGTGACGGGTTCCTTTTCGGGATAGAGAATCCAAGAAGCGGCTCCGACCCCGGTCGTGGATCGCCCGCGGATCTGCCGTTCCCGGTGATCGGTCAGAATATAGGGCACCCTCCGCTCACCCCCCCATGGATTCCACGGCCCTTCGCAATGCTGCACCATGGACGTGTTGTTATACGTATCCACGGCATAGTCGCCCAGCATGCTGGGCCGGCCATAGGCGTATTGCAGGAGCATTTCGGAGAGAATGATATTCAGGTGCGACTGGCATTTGGCCACGACGCCGTTTAGCTGGAACTCGGAAGTCGCTAAAGCCGGGAATACGGCATCTTCTGGCCTCGGATTTTTCGTCAGCGTGCGGATATGAAAGGCCATCCCGGTTGCGTCATGCTTCTTCATGAGAATGTTCATGGCCAGATACACCTTGGCCGAACGGACGACTTCCGATTCGATCGTGTTCATCATGCGATTCGCATTCCGGATCCAACGCTGGGCAATTTCGTTCGCTTCCGCGCTTTCATGCTCCCAGAGATTGCGGATATCCTCGTCTTCGGTAACTTCCCGAGTCCCAATTTTCTTGACGTGCGTTCCGAATGTTCCACCAATCGCGCCAAGGATCTGTTCGTTGTAGTCCTCAGGCATGTGCTTGAGCACATCACCGTATGTCACATTCACATAGGCCGAATCAGTGACCGTTAGGATCCGCTCGTTCTTCATCCGTTTCAGCATGTGGAGCAACTTGATCTTATCGACGAGATCCTGGAACATCCGCTCGGTGATTTTGGGATCTTCGCAGAACCGCCATGGATCCAGGGAAGCGGTGATAACGCGGTGTTGCGGATACAATGGATAGGGATTGTTCATGAAATCATTCACAACGGCCACGTTGATTGTTGGCACGCCGGTTCGGAGCAGATCGTAATCCCTGGGCCAGCCGACGATGACGAGGCCATCATAACCGGTCTCCTTTAACTCTTTTGCTTCGTTCAATATCGTCTGAAACGAGGCGCCTCGGGCCAAATCCCGGACCTCGAATTCAATGCCAGGGCAAGCTTCTCGAAGTTGCCGGACCATTTCTTCGTTCGGGATTGGCTCCAGATCCGTATCGTCCCGCGACGGGGCGGATCCAAAAAATGCCAGGTAGATTCGAGTCGGCTCCGCTTGTGTCTGGAATCGGCTGGCAACTAATGGGGAGCCAAGGGAGCAGGCTGCAAATGCCCCAGTTGAGGTTCTGAGGAAATCACGTCGGTTGAGAGTGCGCATAATCGTCCCTCGGATGGTTCAAAATGACAACAAATGATATTGGATCATAACACAAGCTGAATCGACGATCCAATGTGGCAATAGTCCATAGGTTCTTGTTTCGAATTTCGTATTTCGAGAATTCGTATTTGTTTCGAATTTCGTGCTTCGAATTTCGGATCTGGTTGCGGCCTCCGGTTGCGTTAGGGGATCCGTATCTTAACCGGTAGTCCGGCCTCGGGCGCGATCAGGAAGTTGGTGATGGTGTATTCGAGATCAATCGGTTCATCCGGTTTGGGAACCCTCAGTTCAAGCAGGCTCGTGGATCGGGGCGGCAATATCGCTTCGGCCGGGCCAATGGCACCGGCCCGCACGGCTCGAATCGGAACATGACTTGCGTTGCGGACCTCCAGCCAAAGATGGTTACCCGATCGAAAGTGGGGTGGATCGATTTGAACCGACGCATCCAGGAGGGGGGCCAGGTACTCGGACCGGCCGATCAGCTGGTCTTGGTACCAAACGGCCGTGCGTCCAGCTTTCAATGCTTCCTGGACACCAGCCACCGATCGTTCTTTGACGAAAACAAGGGTCATGGTACGGTGATCTCCCGGCATGCTTTCCTTTCGGAGATCGGGATCATGAATATCCGAGTTTCCAAGCATGGTCAGATTCTTTTCCAAACACCAGCGATGGGCGTCCGGATAATAGGATGGGCCGTTGCACACTTCCATCCCGTGGAGCCATCCGTTCTCATACATTTTTGTATGAACATCGCGCCAACTCCCGCGTTCTGCTCCCTGCCATCCTTGATGATTCCAAAACAGGAATGCGCCTTGCTCGTTGGCTCGTTGAATGGCCTCGAGAAAATCAGGCACCTTCAACGGATTCACATCACGTAAAAAGATCGCATTAAAGTGACCGGGTGGTGTATCCCGGGTGATCTCAGCGCCTCGAATTAGCAACATGTTGCATTTCGCGGCAGTTTCTGTTGCCAATTCATGGGAACGGTTGTGATCCGCCTTTAAATCATCCTTGTGCGGCAAATACTCAATGTGATCCGTAATCGCCATCAAATCGAGGCCCTGACGCCATGATTCCTCCACACGGACCGGCGGCCATACATCCCCGTCCGAAAAGACGGTATGCATGTGCATGTCGCCAACGAGCGTTTTGTAGCCCAAAATATCCGGGAAATGAATCTCTCGGCGTATCTCATCTCCCTGGGCTGAATTCAGAACAATACCAATTAGCAACAGACTAAGATTTCGCATCGATCGATTCATGGAATGTCTCCCTAGTTGGCTTGATAGCGGAATACAAAACGCCCATCCGGTGCCACATCCCCGAGAAGATAGAAGTCCGTGATGTTGGTTGGAATTGGTATGTTGTCGATCCATTTGAAATCCAATGCCACTTTCTGGCCTGGTAATTTCAGGGCCGATCTCGGGATAGCCAGATGAACCTGATTGCCGGACACATGGTAGGATATCTCGGTAATACGGTTCCAGGCCAGGCCATGATCCGTTTGTTCCAGCCAGGTGGTATGGTTTCCAGGAGACACCTGATTCACAACATAATCATAACCCTGCCAGCCCGTCTTCGGATTCTGATCGGAATCCAATAACAAGGCCATCCAGGGCCCATGATTCGGGGTTGTGATCGCATGCCGGGTCCGGGCATAGAAATAGACAAAAAGGTCATCCCGGGCAACCTTCATTTGCACGAAATCGTTCCGGCCGCTGGTGTCCCGGTAATAGAACTTTCCGAACCCAACATGGTCGCGGTGCTGCGTGTCATTGACTGGATCGATGAATTCCGGTGCGACTTTGTCCCATGGTTCGAATCCACTTTCGATTGAGATCGCATGAGGTTCGGATGATTCGGGTACGGGTGGAGCTCCCTTATAGCGGCGGATATTCGCGACGAGTTGTAAATAGTAGTTATCGCCATGCCCGCCCCGCATTGGCTCGATATCACGGCTGTATTCCTGGTCAAACTGGTCGACAAAAACGGGCGGGCCGTCCGGCTCGCCCCATCGTCCGGCAACCCATTCATTCCAGCCGGTAACCATGACAAAAGGGGGATCCAATTCCAATGCCCGCTCCCACTGTTCTTGCACATTGTACCCCCAGTTCACAGCACCTGCCCTTTCGTCCATGGCCCCGTGGTGATAGCTGCGGCCGCGGGCATTCCCTGCGGACATGTTGGTCACATCGCCATTGTCCACGCGCAGGTTCTGGGCCACGGCGACATTGACCTGCTCCGGTACGTCCGGGTCCATGGTATAGCCGTAGACCTGGGGATAGACGGATTCCCAATGCCATGCATTTTGGGTATTCACCTGCTGGAAGGGCCAATGGGCACGCCGGAGCGTAAAAAAGGCTTGGACCTCGGTATCCGCCGCTGCCGGATCGCAGATCATCAATGGTTTCCCCTGCCAATGGAACCACAGGTCTCGGTAAAGGCCCGGTCGATACAATGCGTCATAGATGGCGCGGGCGGTCTGGCCGGCCCGAGTATTGACCATGAAGCAGATTTGCGGCGTGTGATATCCTTCTTTCCGGATCTGCATGAAGATCTCGCAAAGCTTGCCGTAAACCGCAGGATATGTGACGGCATTCGTCGTGTCGAAAATAAGGGTATCCACACCAGCATCGGACAGCAGATAAGCGTGGCGGCGGAGCACCCAGGGATCCGTCGTGTTGTAGTATCCAAACAGAGGTTCACCCCAAAAATGGAAGTAGCCTCGGGGCCCCCAAAGGGGTGAATCTCCTTTCTTTAAAGCGTCGGGATCCGCGGCAAGGATCTTGCTCACATCGTAGGGACCCGCATCGTAACGATCCCCAAGCCATAGAAAATAGAAGATGCCCACAAATCGGCCGGCTTTTGGCGGCCCCACTTCAGAGAAGAGTGGAAGCGATCGTCCCAAGGCATCTGTTGCCGGCCATGGCGTTCCCGGATTCGGGATTGTGTCCAAAGCATTGACCGACCCGACAACACATCCTATCACGAATCCCAGAGAAAAACTAAAAAGATGGATCATTGGATTAATCGATATTCAAATTTCGGATACGGATATTCTCAGTTTTTTTGGTGCTTGCTATCGCCAGTATGGATGGAACCAGATCGATTGCGGCAAAGAACGACTCGCGATAGTCGGTCCCGGCCTTGTCTTTCTCGATGAAGCCGGGGCCCCATACAATGAATGGCGACTGAATGTCACCCTCGTAGAACGGTGTCTTCTTTGCCCGGAGATGATTTTCATGAGCGTATTGTATCCTATTGGATATCCGATTACAAAAGTAAGAGTCTATCCTAAAACCGGCTCCCCTCGCCCCGCTCGAGGTCGTGCAGCTTACAAGTTTCGACTCAAAAGGATTTTACGGACTAGAATAACTCTCCCGCTTGGAGGTCTAATCAGATCAAACGCCTGAGGCAGGTCAGGAGACCGGCCAGAACATGGAGGCTGCAACATGGGTGTGTGCTTTCAGGGCCGTTTACGGCCCTTCTCCGCCGCAGGCGGGTATTTGGCCCGCCGTTTACGGCGGGTTGTAGCGTCCATGCAAACACACCCACCCACCATCCCACGGCCGCCCTCGGCGGCCGTGGGATGGCGGGTGACTCATGGAATATCGGGTGGCCGAATCCGCGAACCCGTGCTCAAG